>DATAFT010000454.1:0-2405 GCA_036257295.1 Thermoanaerobaculia bacterium | reverse complement strand
GAGGCGGAGCCGGCCTAGGTCAGCTCCAGATTCGCGTACTTCGCGACCAGCTTGCGCTTTCCCGCGCGCTCGAAGAAGACGGTGAGCTTCATCGCCTCGCCTTGCCCCTCGACCGCCAGGACCACCCCCTCGCCGAGCTGTGGATGGCGAACGCGCTTACCCTTGGTGATCGGCCGCTCTTCGTCCTCCTGCGCTTCGACCTGCCGACCGAAGAACGCTGACACTCCCTGCGTGCGCCCGCTGTCGAACAAGCTCGGGCTGTCCTCGCTCCGCAGCAGGCGCTCCGGGATCTCATCGAGGAACGGCGACGGCTGCTGGTCCTGGAACCGGCCGGCGACGCGGCGGCGACGGCACGCCGACAGCAGCAGTCGCTCGCGGGCCCGCGTCATCCCGACGTAGAGCAGACGCCGCTCCTCTTCGATGTCGTCGGCGCGCTCCTGCGCGTTGTAGTGGGGCAGCACTCCCTGCTCGAGCCCGGTGACGAAGACCGAGCTGAACTCGAGCCCCTTCGCGCTGTGCAGGGTGAGGACCGCGACGCCGCGCTCGACCTCCCAGCCGTCGAGATCGGCCACCAGCGCGATGTGATCGAGCAGGTCCGGCAGCGACTCGCGCGCGGGCCGCGACTGGTTCGCCGGATCGCGAGCGAGCAGCTCGTGGGCAGCCGACAGGAATTCCTGGAGGTTCTCGCGCCGCGCCTGCGACTCGGGGTCGTCGGCTTGATAGTGACGCAGCAGCCCGGTGCGATCGAGCAGCTTCTCCAGCAGCTCCACGGCCGGCAGCGAATCGAGATCGGCGCGCAGCTCGGCGAGCAGCTCATGGAAGGCGCGCAGCGCGCGGGCGCTCTTCTGCGGCAGGCTCTCGAGCTGACCGAGCGAGATCACGTCCCACACCGTGGTGCCAGCGCGCTCGGCCTCCTCTTCGAGCAGGCGCTGGGTGGCCTTGCCGATCCCGCGCGGCGGCTGATTCATGATCCGCGCCATCGAGAGCTCGTCACGCGGATCCCACAGCACGCGCAGGTAGGCCACCACGTCCTTGATCTCGGCGCGCTCGTAGAATCGCGTCCCGCCGATCAGCACGTAGGGCGTGCGGGTGCGCAGCAGCTCTTCCTCGAGCGCGCGCGTCTGCGCATTGGTGCGCACCAGCACCGCGATCTCCCGCCACGGCACTCCCGAGCGGTGCATGTCGCCGGCGCGCCGCACCACCCAGAGCGCTTCGTCCATCTCGTCGCGCGCGCGGTAGAGCTCGATCGGCTCGCCGCGCCCGGCCTCGGTCCACAGCCGCTTGCCCCGCCGCTTGGTGTTGTGCGCCACCAGGTCGCCGGCGGCGTCGAGGATGATCTGCGTCGAGCGGTAGTTGCGCTCGAGCTTGCGCACCACCGCCTGGGGGAACCAGCGCTCGAAATGGAGGACGTTGTCGAGATCGGCGCCGCGCCAGCGGTAGATGCCCTGGTCCTCGTCGCCCACCGCGGTGAGGTTGCCGGCGGCTCCGATCAGCTCGCGCACCAGCCGGAGCTGGGCATGGTTGGTGTCCTGGAACTCGTCGACCAGGAGATGCGTGATGCGTCCCCTGACCCGCGCGGCGACCTCGGCGTCGGACGCCAGCAGCCGGACCGGGAGCACGATGAGATCGTCGAAGTCGACCGCGGAGGCGCGGCGCAGCAGATGCTCGTAGCGACGGAACACCTTGCCCAACCGCTCCTCGAAGAAGCCCGAGGTGCTCGACTCGTACGACTCGGGATCGAGCAGACGGCTCTTGGCGTCGGAGATCCGCGCCAGCATCGTGCGCGGCGGATAGGCGCCTTCGGAGAGCCCTTCGTCCTCGAGCGCGCGCTTGACCAGCGCCATCTGGTCGCCGTCGTCGAACACCATGAACCCCGGCTTGACGCCGGCGCGCTCGGCGTAGCGTCGCAGCAGGCCGAGCCCGAAGCGATGGAAGGTGCCGACGAACGTCTGGAGGCGCACGCCGTCCGCGGCGCCAGAGTCATCAGCTCTCCGGGCGTGGTACTCACCACGCCCGGAGAGCAGAGAAGAGACGCGCTGGCGCATCTCGGCGGCCGCCTTGTTGGTGAACGTGACCGCCACGATGCGCGACGGATCGACGCCCCGCTCCTCGACCAACCAGCCGATGCGGTGGGTGATCACCCGCGTCTTGCCGGAGCCGGCGCCGGCGAGCACGAGCTGGGGCCCATCGCCGTGGGTGACGGCGGCGATCTGCTCGGGATTGAGAGCCTGCGCGAGATCCACGTGGCGCGCCGCCTACGAGCGGGCGACTCCCCGCTCGCGCAAGCGCGAATCGACCAGCGCGAGATCCTGCGGCGTGTTGACTCCCCACGCCTCGCTGGGATCCTCGAGCGCAACGCAACGCACGGTCATGCCGTCCGCTGCGGCGAGGTTGAGCGCTTCGGT
>DATAFT010000435.1:0-6329 GCA_036257295.1 Thermoanaerobaculia bacterium | reverse complement strand
GCTCAAGTACGGACCCGAGACGGTAGCGCCGCTGGTGGTCTACCTCGCTACCGATCAGGCGGCCCATCTCACCGGACGGGTGATCGCCATCGAAGGGACCCACGTATTCGCGTACCACATGACTACCACCGTCGGCATGCGGCGCTTCGTCGGCGACGAGCCTTGGAAGGTCGAGGAGCTCGCGGCTCAGATCGACGGGGCGCTCGCGCTTTGATTCGGGTCGTCGCCGCGATCGCGGTCGCGCTTGCCATCCTCGGCTGCACGACGAGCGCGCAGCCTCCGGCGCCCGGCGCGGCCGGCGGGCGCGAGGCGAAGGGCGCGACAGCGACGCTGCCGTCGGAGCTACAGGCCAAGGTCGATCATCTGCGCGCCGAAGCGCGGCAAACCCCGACCGACAACGAGAACGTCTACGCGCGCGCCGACGTGGTCTGGGAGTGGGCCAACTCGCTGGCGCTCTCCGGGCTCGCGATCCCGCCCGATCTGCCGCTGACGGTGACGCTCATCCGTTGGGCCAAGAGCGACGGCGGCGAGATCGAGAAGATGCCGGGCATCGCGATGCCCCTGGCGATGCACATACGGCGGCTCGATCGCTACGTGAAGGAGCTTGCGTTGATCCAGGAGGGTGGCAAGCTCGGCGAGCTTCGCTTCGCCGCCAGCGATCCGCTCGAGAGCCGCGCCTGGACCACGATCGAAGAGACCTACACCGTGGGCGATCTGCCGATCGCGCCGGGCGGAGGCTTCATGCTCGGCGTCGCCGGCACCGGGCAGGAAGGTCGCGCGCAGCACGAAGACCCCAAGGCGCCCGCGTACGTCACCGCCCGCGCGTCGCGCGCCGGCGTCACCTTCGAGCGCGCGATAGAGAAATGGAACGGCGTTCACGGCTCCGTGCCCGACACCGCTCCGCTGCCGGTCTTCCGCGTAGCGGGCGCAACGCTCGAGCCCGGCGACACCGTCACCTTCACCTACGGCGACCGCTCGCAGGGATCGAAGGGACTTCAGGTTCCGACCTTCTCGAACGACGTCTGGCTACTGCCGATCTACGTCGACCCCGATGGCTCCGGCGACTTCTTCGGACTGCGCTGGCCGACGATCGCGATCGTGGGGAAGCCCGAGATTGTGGCGGTGCGCCTGCTCGGTCCCTCGGTGGTCAAGCGCGGCGAGCCGTTCTCGGTCACGGTGCGCAGCGAGGACGACGCGATGAACCGCGCCGGCGGTCCCACGCCGGCGTACGAGATCCTGCTCGACGCGACGGTGGTCGGTCGCATTGTCGCAGGCCGCACGCCGCTCGCGCGCGTCGACGGCATCCGTATCGACCGGGTCGGCGTCCATCGGCTCGAGGTGCGCGGCGCGGACAGTCGCCTGATCGCCCGCGGCAACCCGGTCCGCGTCGAAGAAGCGCCGGAGCGCCTCGTCCTCTGGGGCGAGACTCACGGTCATACCGCGTTCGCCGAAGGGCAGGGCTCACCCGAGGCGTTCTTCACCTACGCCACCGACGACGCTCGCCTCGACTTCGCGACGCTCAGCGAGCACGACATCTGGCTCGACGACGCCGAGTGGCGCGAGCTCCAGCGCTTGACGCGCCAAAGCAGCGTCGCCGGCAAGTTCGTCGGCATCCTGGGCTACGAGTGGACCGCGTTCCCAAACCGCGGTGGCCACCACAACGTCTTCTTCCGCGATCCCGACAGCGAGCGCGTCGGCGTCCACGTCGCCTACCGGCTGCCCGATCTCTACCGTGGCCTTCACCAGCGCTACCAGCCAGAGCAGGTGCTCGTCATTCCTCATGCGCACATGGCGGGCGACTGGAACCAGAGCGACGCCGAGCTCGAGCGACTGGTAGAGCTCTACTCGGTGCACGGCAGCTTCGAGTGGTTCGCCAACAAGTATCTGCAGAACGGCTTCCAGGTCGGCTTCGTAGCCGCCGCCGACGATCATCTGGCGAAGCCCGGTCTGGCGCCGCCACCGCTGTCGTCGGTGTCGCAGCCGGGCGGCCTCGCGGCGATCTTCGCTCCCGAAGCCACCGGCGACGCCGTGTTCGACGCGCTGCGCAACCTGCGCTCCTATGCGACCTCCGGTCAGCGCATTCTGCTCGGCGCGAAACTCAACGGCCACGACATGGGGACACGGCAAGGCGCCAGCGATCGGCGCGAGATCGAGGCCGAGGTCGCAGGCACGGCGCCAATCGATCGCATCGACATCGTGCGCAACGGCGCGGTCGTCCACTCGCGGAGCTATCTCGCCGCGGAGCTCGCCTCGAGCAGCTCGTTGCAGGTGGCCTTCGAGTCATCGTCGGAGGTCTTCGGCGCGGTCGACAACCCGCGCGGCTATCGCGTGTGGCGCGGGACGCTCGAAGTCGAGGGCGCGCGAATCACCGGGGTGCGCCGCACCGGCCTCGACAATCCGCTGCGCGACCGCCTCGAGTGGGACCCAGCCACGCCGCAAAGCGTGCGCTTCTCCATCCTGACGCGAGGTCGAGCGGACTCGATCCTGCTTGACCTCGATGGCGCCGGCGCGCAGACGCGGCTGCATTTCCTGCTCGAAGCGACCAAGGAGATGGGAGCCGCATCGACGCGCCGCCCGCTCCACGACGTCCCCGCCGCCGATTTCACGCTCGCGCTCGACGCCCTCGAGAAGGGTCGACTCGAGCACGAGATGGCGCCGGTCGGCGAGCACGTCGACCGGGTCTCGCTGCAGGTGGTGAACCCCGATGCTCCGCTCGACCAGAAGCTGGAGTACACCGATCTGGATGCCAAGGGTGACGGCGACTATTACTACGTCCGCGTCACGCAGCTCGACGGAGGCCGAGCCTGGAGCAGCCCGTTCTGGGTCGGTCCGAGATCGCCGGGGGGCTCCGGGCGGGGCCGGCGATCTCGGGCCGCAGGCGGCAAAACTGGGCGCGCGTCTAACTAGAAGGGTGTGAGCTCTTTTTCGAGAAGGGAGAGATCGTGCCAGGGATCGTTCGTTACGGAAGCTACGTGCCCTACTACCGCCTCAACCGCAAGGCGCTCGGCGGCGCCGGCGAGCGCGCGGCCGCGAGCTACGACGAGAACTCGGTGTCGATGGCGGCGGAAGCGGCGCGCGAAGTGCTCGACGCCCCGGCGCCCGGCGGTCACAACCATCCGGTGACGGTCGATCGCCTGTTGTTCGCCACCACCACTCCCGGCTACGCCGAGAAGCTCGACACCGCGACGCTCCATGCAGCGCTCGACCTGCCGCGGGCGGTCGGCGCGTCGCTGATCGGAGGCTCGACGCGCGCCGGCATGTCGGCTCTGCTGACCGGCCACGATCTCGCCACCGCCGGACGCCGCCCGCTGGTGGTGATGAGCGACGTCATGGTCGGCGCGCCGGGCGGGACGCGCGAGTCGGCGAGCGGCGACGGCGCCGCAGCGTTCGCGTTCGGGCCCGACGACGAGTCGCTCGCGGTCGTCCTCGGGCAGGGCTCGACCACCGAGGAGTTCCTCGACGTCTGGCGCGCGCCGGACGAGCCGTTCGCGCGCCAGTGGGAGGAGCGCTTCGGCGCCGAGCTCATGACTCCGCTCATGGCCGAAGCGCTCCAGCAGGCGCTGGCGGCGGCGGGCGTGGGCACCAACACGCTGTCACGCATCGTGGTCGACGGATCGAACGCGCGCGCCACGCGGGCGCTGCTCGCTCAGTTGAAAGTGCCGCGCGACCACGTCTCCGACGATCTCTCCTCGTTTGTCGGTCGCACCGGCGCCGCGCACGTCGGCCTGATGCTGGCGGCGGCGCTCGACGAGGCGAAGCCCGGCGACCGCATCGCGGTGGTCGAGGGCACCGACGGCGCCGACGCCATGATCCTCGAGGTGACCGACCGCATCGCCGCGCAACGTCCGCGCCGCTCGGTCCGCCGCTGGGTCGAGGCCAAGCGGGCCGATCTCCAGTACAACACCTACCTCAAGTGGCGCGGCGTGCTGCCGTTCGAGAAGCCGCGGCGCCCCGATCCGCGGCGGACGGCGGCGCCGCCTTCGCACCGGGTCGAGCGCTGGAAGTTCGGCTTCGTCGGGTCGCGCTGCACCAGCTGCGGCGCCGCCAACCTGCCGCCGCAGCGGGTCTGCGTGATCTGCGACGCCATCGACAAGATGGAGCCGGAGCCCTTCGCCTCGAGCGAGGCCGTGGTGGCGACCTACACCCAGGATCGTTTGGCGTATTCGCTGCAGCCCCCGGTGGTGGTCGCCATGCTCGACTTCGACAAGGGCGGGCGCTTCTCGTGCCAGCTCACCGACATCGAGCCCGATGCCGTCAAGATCGGTGATCGCGTCGAGATGACGTTCCGGCGCCTGCACACCGCGGACGGCATCCACAACTACTTCTGGAAGGCGAGGCCGCTACGCTGAGCTCACTGCAGCGACGCGAGGTAGGCTTCGATGCTGGGGGCGTCGCATCGAGTGCAGCCGGAGCCTACGGCGCCATCTACCAGGACTGCGCCTCGAAAGCCGAAGGCATAGCGCAACGCGAGCAGGGCATCGGTGAGCGGGTCGAACCGTCCGTTGCCGTCGATGTCGACGAAGGAGGTGCCGCTGCCGATGCTCACGTTGTCGAACGCCGCGATGTTGCCGACGCCGGCGTCTCCACCGGTGAAGAGTCGAAAGGCGAACGGCTGATGCGCCGCGGCGGCCCCGCCGAAGAGGTAGCGATCCGTGAACTCCGCGACCACGGTGACTCCGGTGGTCAGATCGGTCAGGGCCACCGACAGAACCCGGTTGGTGGAAAAGTCGAACCTGGCTCGCAGGCGGTACCAGTGATTGACGGCCAGATTCTGAAACCCCGCAGGCAGGGTTTCCGACAGGAAAACGCCGGCGGCATTGGACCACTGCATGTGCACTTCCCAGCTCGTCGCCGTCGCCAAGTTGGTCCAGGCGGCGAGCAGGGCGAGGATGAAGCCATCGCCGGGATTGTCACGAACGGTCAAGCTGGCCGCGAACTGAACCGTCGGAAGGGTGCCGGAGCGAACGGCGAGGTCGGTCGCAACGGTCCACAGCCCTCCACCGATTGCGACGTCGCGTTGCGATCGAGCGTTGACTCCACCCGGATTGCGGCCGGCGGCGAAGTGCGAACCGCCGGTCGGATTCAAGGCGATGCCGAGCGTGTTGCCGGCGTAGGTGAAGACGTTGTGCGTGCCGCCACCCGTCGCCGGCAGATAGAACGACTGTTGGCCGTTGAGAGCCACGCCACCGGCGGCGCCGGTGAAGATGGGCGGCTCGAAGCCGGTCGCGAAGTGCTCGAGCGCAGCGGCGCCGGAGGACCACCCGCCGACCACAACCCAGATGCCTGCCCAGCGGCGGAGTCGTGCCGCGAAATGAAACATCGAAACCGAAAGACCCTGTTCGAGACGGGCTCAATGTAGCACGTCGCTCCAAGCGATGGATGAGCCTAAGATCCAACTCGAGGAGACGAAAAGATGTCGAGCAACGGAATCAAGGACCGCGTAGCGATCGTCGGCATGGGCTGCACTCAGTTCGGCGAGCACTGGGACAAGAGCATCGGCGATCTCGCGCTCGAAGCGTCGCAGGAGGCCCTGGCCTCGGCCGGGCTCGAGATCGACCAGATCGACGCCTTCTGGCTCGGCAGCGCGGGGACGCTCTCGTCAGGGCTCCTGATCGCTGACCCGCTCAAGATCCGCTACAAGCCGGTCACCCACGTCGAGAACTTCTGCGCAACCGGTAGCGAGGCGATCCGCAACGCCGCCTACGCGGTGGCATCCGGCGCCTACGACGTCGTGATGGCGATCGGGGTCGAGAAGCTCAAGGACTCGGGCTACTCGGGCCTCTTCGACATGAACCCCACCACCGACGGCACCGAGGGCGAGATCACGCCGCCGGCGGCGTTCTCCATGATCGTGCCCGCTTACGCCAAGCGCTACGGCATCGACGAGGCGACTCTCAAGGACGTTATCTCCCGCATCGCGTGGAAGAACCACGCCAACGGCGCCAAGAACCCGAAGGCGCAGTTCCGCAAGGAGATCCCGCTCGAGCAGATCAAGGCGTCGCCCAACGTCGCCGGCTGCCTCGGCATCATGGATTGCTCCGGCGTCTCCGACGGTGCTGCGGCGGCGATCCTGGTGCGCGCCGATCGCGCCCACCAGTTCACCAAGAAACCGATCCTGGTCAAGGGACTCTCGTTCATCGCCGGCCCCGCCGAGGGCATCAAGCGCCAGGACTACGACTTCACGACCTTCCCCGAAGTGGTGGCGAGCGCGCGCGACGCCTACGCGCAAGCCGGCATCGAGGAGCCGCGCGAGCAGGTGAGCATGGCCGAGGTGCATGACTGATTCACGCCGACCGAGATGGTGCTGATGGAGGATCTCGGGTTTTCGC
>DATAFT010000423.1:0-20026 GCA_036257295.1 Thermoanaerobaculia bacterium | reverse complement strand
CAACCCAACCCAGTAGGTGCTAGCGTCTCCCATGACCGATCCTCCTTCGCGTGCGGCTCTGCCGCGGGCTCTGTTTTTCGCCCACACGGTAACCCGCGATTCCGCGAACGCGGGGATCGGTCGTTCTATAGGGTCTAAGCTTTGAAGGGGGTTGGGGCGGGGTGGAGCGTAGCGCGCGCGCCGCGACTCCTAGGCGGCCGGGTTCAACGACAGCCTTCTGCCGTTGCCGTCTTCAACCATCGCCGATCTCGAACAACAAGTCCCCACCTTCGACCGACTGCCCGGGACGCACATGCAGCTTGGTGACCTTGCCGGCGACCTCGGCGCGGATCTCGTTCTCCATCTTCATCGCCTCGAGCACGACCACGCCCTGCCCGACCTCGACCTGGTGACCCTCTTCGACCAGCACCGCGACCACGCGTCCCGGCATGTAGGCGGTCACCGCCCGCTTGCCGTCGCTCGCCTCGTCGGCGCCACTCCCCATCGCCAGGTGGCGCAGCGGGTCGCGCACCTCGACGGTGGTCTCTTTGCCCAGCGCCGAAATGCGGTAGCGACCGTCGCCGGCCGACTGCGCCGACACCTCGAACTGATGACCGTCGACCACCAGGCTTCGCAACCGCTCGCCGATGGCGGCGCGGTCGACGACGAAGCGCCGGCCGTCGACCGACACCGCGAACGCCGACCCGATGCGCTCGATCGAGACGCGCCGCTCGGCCGTGCCGTCGAGAATCACCAGTTCCATGCGTTCGAGCGCAGCGCGTCGCGGCGCCCCTGTTCGCGCCATCCGTTGCGTCGAATGCCGGCGCCGTTGTCGTCGCCACCGGCGACCCCGGCGCGCGACGTGGCGGAGCTCATGTGCTCGACCGCGGCGGCGATGACGGCGATCGGCGTCTCGCCGTTCTCGGCCGCCGCCAGCGTGGGACGCAGCTCGCCCGCTTCCAGCTTGCGGTCGAGCATCTCGATGTCGAGTCGGCCGGCGAGAAAGTCCGCGTCCGCGAGCAGCGCGCGATAGAGCGGCACGGTGGTGTGAATGCCCTCGACGCGCAGCTCCTCGAGCGCGCGGCCGAGCCGGCGCAACGCCTGCGCGCGATCGTGCCCCCAGACGATGAGCTTGCCCAGCATCGGGTCGTAATAGATGGTCACCCGGGAGCCCTCGCGGACGCCGAAGTCGTTGCGCACTCCGGGCCCTTCCGGCAGTCGCAGCACCGTGATCAGACCCGGCGACGGCACGAAGCCGTGGAACGGATCCTCGGCGTAGACGCGCACCTCGATGGCATGGCCGCGCGGCTCGACGTCGTGCCACTCGCGATCGAGCGGCGCGCCCTCGGCGACCTGGAGCTGTGCTTGCACCAGATCGATCCCGGTCACCAGCTCGGTGACCGGATGCTCGACCTGGAGCCGGGTGTTCATCTCGAGGAAATAGAAACGGCCATCCGAGTCGAGCAGGAACTCGACGGTGCCGGCGCCGACGTAGCGCACCGCCGCGGCCGCCTTCACCGCCGCCGCCCCCATCGCGCGACGCAGCTCGGGCGTGAGCACCGGCGAAGGCGCTTCCTCGACCACCTTCTGGTGGCGCCGTTGCAGCGAGCACTCGCGCTCGCCGAGCGAGATCACGTTGCCGTTCTCGTCGCCGAACACCTGGATCTCGACATGGCGCGGCCGGACCAGGAACTTCTCGACGTACACCGCGTCGTCGCCGAAGCTCGCCAGCGCTTCCGAGCGCGCGGCGCGAAACGACGACGGCAGATCCGAGGGCGTAGCCACCATCCGCATGCCCTTGCCGCCGCCGCCGGCCGCGGCCTTGAGCATCACCGGGTAGCCCATCGCCGCGGCGGCGCGCTCGGCGCTCGGTAGATCGGGCAGCGGCTGATCGCCGCCGGGAACCACCGGGACGCCTTGCTCGATCGCGAGGCGGCGGCTCTCGATCTTCGAGCCCATCGCCGCGATCGCCTCCGGGGTGGGGCCGATGAAGACGATGCCGGCATCGCGGCAGAGTCGCGCGAACCCGGCGTTCTCCGAGAGGAATCCATACCCGGGATGCACCGCGTCGGCTCCGATGCGTCTCGCCAACTCGACGATGTCGGCGGCCTTGAGATAGCTCGCGGTCGCCGCCGGCGCATCGCCGATGAGGTAGGCCTCGTCGGCGAGCTGGACCGGCAGCTCGGCGCGATCGACGGTCGAGTGCACGACGGCGGCGCGGATGCCGCGGTCGCGCAGGCCGCGGATCACGCGCACCGCGATCTCGCCGCGGTTGACGACCAGCACCTTGCGCAGTTTCCTGGTGGTTGTCGCGCTCACACCCAGCCCTGCTAGCTACGCGAGTGGTGTTTACCACTCGCTCCGCTAGCTTGTTGTCGGCGCCGAGGACGGCGCAGCTAACCGGCCGATTCTTTAACACCGTCGACAGGCTGACAAGCCGCAAGCCGCTCACGGCGGCGGCGACCGCCGAACACGGCGAGCGCTCCGAGACCGAGAGTCCCCAGCCCGCTGCCGCCGAGCGCGGCCTCGAACGGCCGGCGGTCGACCCAGATCTCGACGGTGTGCGCGCCGGCCGGGACCTCGAGCGCGAGCTGCCCGAAGTTGGCCTGGATCGGCGTGGCCGAGGCGCCGTCCACTTCGGCGCGGTAGTGCGGCAGCCAGGCGCGACCCAGAACGAGGAGGCCCGGGGTCTCGCTGGAGGTCTGGACGCGCAACCGCTCGCGGCTCTCGCTCTCGATGGTCGCGGTGCCGCCGCCCAGCTCTTCGATGCCGGTTGGTCCTCCGGGCAGGAACGCGTCGCGAGCGGGATCGAAATCGGGCGCGAGCATCTCGAGCAGGATGCGCCGGGTCTCGCCGCCGCGCACCCGGTGCGCCAGCCTCGCTTCCGGCGCGCTGTCCGCGAGCCCGTAGATCCAGGCCTCGCCGGCGATCGACGGCAACCGGGCGCGCAGGCGCACGAGCTCCTGCGCCGAGGCATCGATCGGGCGGCCGAGCACGACGACGTCGACCGCCGCCGCCGCCAGCAGGCGTAACGCCTCGACGTCATTGCATTGGCGCAGCGCGCGCTGCCCGGCGAACACCAGCACGGTGTCGAGTCCCTCTGGGGACACGTCGTAGGCGTTGCGCAGGCCGAACTGGGCGGCGACGAACGGGTAGAGCTCGAGCCACGCGCGCCGCTGGAACCAAACCATCCGCCAGTCCGGATAGGAGCCCGGACCTCCCAACTCGCAGCCGAGGGAGATCGGGCAGCCGTGAGCGATGCGCTCGCCGGACTCCACGTAAGCGAGCGCCGGGGGCGCGGTGCGGTAGAAGTCGGTGGTGTCGGTATCGAACATGGGGCGAAGCAAGAAGAGCTGCGTCGCGACGTGGAGCGCGAGCAGGGAGCAGCCGGCAAGCCGCGGCGCGCGGCGCGCGGCAACCACCAGGACAATGGCGAGCGCGACCCCGAGCAGTGAAAGCAGGAGGGCGGCGCGCCAGCGAGACACCTCCGCACTGGCCAACGCCGCGGGGAGCGTCGGGGTGATGCGCGCGGACAACGCCGCCACCACCGGTCGGTACCACAGCGTGAGCGCGACCCAGGCCGCGGCGCTACCCGCTGCCAGAACCGCCAGAGCACGCAGCAGACTGCGCCGCGAGCCCGACCGGAACGCACGCTCGAAGCCGAACCCGGCGAGCAGCGAGGCGCCGACTGCGACCAGGAGCCAGGCTTTGATCGGATAGCGCAGCCCGGCCGCCAGTTGCAGCCGATACAGATAGAACATGACCGGGTTCCAGCCGCCCAGCGCGAGGAAACCGCCGAGCACAACCAGGCACCACGCCAATCTCGTGACCGGTGCTCGCGGGCGGCCGGCGGCGATCACCAGCGCGATCGCGATCAGGCCGGGATACAGCGAGAAGTAGAGGGGCCGGTTGGTCGACCGCAGCGCGATCTCGCCCCAGTAGCGCTGGTCGGGCGGTCCGAAGAAGAAGGGCACCACGAGCTCGATCACCGTGCGCGGATCCCAGCTCGAGACCAGCCGCGACTCGACCCCGAGACCGAGACCGCCGCGATACGAGCTGGGGAGTACGCGAAGAAACTCGACGATCTGCGGCGCGGCGATGAGCACGCCGCAGCCGAGAGCCAGCGCGAGCGGCAGGAGCCGGCGCCGATCGAAGTCGCGCTTGACGAGAAGGACAGCGAACCCGAGGACGAGAGTGAGCGCGGCCACGATCGGGTCGCCGGCGACCAGGACCAGGCCGAAGAGCGTCCCGGCGCCGGCTGCGGCGAGCGTGGGCCGGCGCCAGGAGACCGACGCGATGCAGGCCGCCGCGAACGCCGGCGCCAGCGCCGTTCCCGCAATGAGGTTGTAGAGGTTGAGCTGCGAGAGGAAGAACCCGGAGAGCGCGTAGAGGAACCCGGCGGCCCACGACGCCTCGCGGGCGATCCCCAGCGCGCGCGCCAGCCAGTACAAGGCGACCGGCGCCAGCAGCAGGTGCAGCCACAAGTGGGCGTTGAGCGCCCAGATCGGCGGAGTCGCCAGGTACAGCAGGTTGTCCGGGTAGAGCGCGACATTGTTGAGGTTCCCGACCAGGGCCTGTCCCGAGGCGCGCAGTGGATCGACCAGCGGCAGCACACCCTCGCGCATCGCGCGCGCCTGAGCTGTCTTGACGCCGAAGTGGTAGTTGAAAAGATCGCGCCGGTACCAGGTCTGGCTGCCGACGATGATCGGCAACAGGTACACGACGACGATCGATGCCGGAACCAGGGCGAACAGATGTGGGCGAAGCCGGCTCACGCTGCTAGCAGGGCGCTGAGAAGGCAGTGTGTCAGCGCCCCGCTAGCTATCACACTGGGCGATCCGATCCGACGGACCGGATCGGTCGCCAGGGACGATGGGCGTCATGACGCGGCGCGTCGGCGTTCAGGAATAATAGCCGCCGTCGTGCTGAGAACGCTGATCGTCTCGTTGCGTCCGACGCAGTGGAGCAAGAACCTCTTCGTGCTGGCGCCGCTGGTGTTCGCGGAGGGTCTGTCCGATCCCACGCTGGTCATGCGCGCGCTGCTGGCGTTCGCGGTGTGGAGCGCCGCCGCGAGCTCCGTCTATCTGGTCAACGACCTCCACGACCGCCCCAAGGATCGACTGCATCCGATCAAACGCCTGCGCCCGATCGCGTCCGGCCAGCTGGCGCCGACGGTGGCCGGATCGGCCGCGGCGGTCCTCGCCGCCGCCGCGATCGCCGGCGCGCTCGCGCTCGGTACCCGCTTCAGCGTCGTCCTGGTGGTCTACATGGTGTCGAGCGCGCTCTACTCGTTCGGCCTCAAGAACGTGGTGATCGTCGACGTGATGGTGGTGGCGCTGGGCTACGTGCTCCGAGTCGAGGGCGGCGCCGCCGCGATCGGGGTCAAGGTGTCGACCTGGATCCTGCTCTGCACCATCTTCGTCGCGCTCTTCCTCGCGTTCTCGAAGCGTCGCCACGAGCTGCTGCTGTTGTCGGAGAAAGCGGCGGGGCAGCGCGAGGTGCTGCTGCACTACGGGCCGGCCTTCCTCGATCAGATGATCAACGTGGTGACCGCGTCGACGCTGCTCTGCTACGCGCTCTACACGCTGGCGCCGGAGACGGTCGAGAAGTTCGGGACCAACGCGCTGATCTACACGCTGCCCTTCGTGCTGTTCGGCATCTTCCGCTATCTCTACCTGGTGTATCAGGTGACCAACCCGCGCAACCCCACCGAGGCGATCCTGCGCGACGCGCCGTTCGTGCTCAACGTGGCGCTGTGGGGCATGGCGGTGATCGCCATCATCTACTTCGCCTGAGCGCCGCCCTCTCCGAGGACGGCCCAGGACGATCGGGCCAGCACCAGGTCGGCGCCCGCCATGGTCACGTTGCGCTCGATCCGCAGGCGGCGCACCACCTGGCCTCCGACTTCGTCGAGGAACCCGGGATACGAGTCGGCGAACAGCATCAGATAGTCGGGGCGCCGCTGCTCGAGGAACCGCAGCAAACCGGCGCGGCCGCCGCTCGCCCCCGCCGCTCGCTCGATGCTGGGCAGGATCTCGGGCGTGGTGATGCCGGTGAGATCGATCAGCGGGTTGGGCGTGAGAAAGCCGATCGCGCCGACGTCCTGCGCGGCGATCACCGCGGCCGGCGGCAGGTGGTCGCGGATCCAGATCGACATCGCGACATCGCTGTCGTTGACGTTGCGGACGTTGGCGGCATAGCGCTCACGCCCCATCGCCAGGGTCGACACCGGTGGCACCAGCAGGGCCGCCGCCAGCACCATCGCCGCAGCGGCGCGCCAGAGTGCGGGCGCCGCGCGCAGGCGGGCGAGCGGCTGCTCGAGCGCGAGCGCGCCGAGCACCAGCACGAACGGGATGAGCGGAAAGTAGTAGCGACCGAAGTTCCCGACCATCATCGGCGCCTCGGGCGAGTCGTAGAGCGAGTACGCGAGCGGGAGCCCGGCCACCCACAGCGCGGGGAGGAGTCCGCGATCACGCGGCGTGCGCAGTCGCTCGAGCAGGCACAGCGCGCCGCCCAGAGCGAGCAGCACCGGCAGCGGGTGCGGGCGGAACATCACGCCGACGACGCGCAGCAGGTAGAGGCCAGACGGCAACAGCGAACGGGGTCCGTCGGTCTTGACCGCGTACGTGGTCGGCAGCGGCGAGCCCGAGACGGTGAGCGAGAAGAGGAGGAAGGCGGCGATCACCAGCGCAGCGCACAGCGCGCCGATCGCGATGCCGGCAAGCGCCCCCCCCGCCCCAACCGGGGATGGGCCCGCCTTGCGCCGGTCGTTCCCGGGCGCGGGGAAGAGCAGCCGATCGACGACCGCGAGCACCAGGAGCAGAAAGCCCTCGGGTCGAGCCAGGCTGGCGAGGCCGAACAGCGCCAGCGCCAGTGAAGGACGGCCGGGCGAAGCAGCACGCCGCTCGCGCAGATGGAGCGCGGTCGCGGCGACCGAGAGCGCAACGAAGAGGCCGACCTCCATGCCGGAGAGCGCGGACCACACCATGGCGTCGGTGAGCAGGTAGAGAAGCGTCACCCCCGCCGCCAACGCCGGCGACAGATCGAGCTCACGCGCCAGCGCCCAGGTGGCCGCGGCGCCGGCGGCGTAGAGCGCCGCGCCGAGAACGTTCACCCAGAGCAGCAACGGACCGGGCAGCGCGAACAGCAGCGACAGCACCGCCGTCCACAGCGGCGCCGTCGAGCCCGACACCAGACGGCCGGGGCGAAACGCGAGGCCGTCCCCCGCGGCGATGCTGCGCGCGAACTGGAGGTGGATGAAGCTGTCGTCGAGTGGAAGGCCAGCGGTCGTCGCCGATCTTCCAGCGACCAGATAGGAGACCAGGCAGGCAGCCGCCGCCAACGTCAACCCCAAGACGACGAGACTGCGCGCCTTGTTCACTGCGGGCTCGCGAGCGGTGTCGTTGCCAGCGGCCTCGGGCGAAAAGGTAGCACAGCCGCGAGTGCTAGCATCCGGCCGCTTTGAAGGCCGCGACGACGCCGCGCCTGTACCGGGCCAATCGCACCGCCGCCAGAATCTCCCTCTACAGCAGCCTCGTCCTCACCACTTTGTTCGCCGGCGTGTTCGTCGTCGGCTCGCGCTCGTTCGACACCCGCGCGGCAGAGCTGGGTTGGACGCCCCGGGAGTTCGAGAGGATCGAGGAAGTGGTGTTGCTGCAGGACTACCTGCGCATCGACACCACCGCCGAGACCGGCAGCGAGATGGCCGGCGCGCGCTACCTCGCGGACGTCCTCGCGCGCGACGGCATCGAGAGCGAGATCATCGACATGGGGGAGCGCCGGGCGAACCTGATCGCCGTGCTTCCGGGAGAGAGCGAGCAGGCGCTGGTCCTCCACAACCACATCGACGTCGACCCCATCCGCGACCCGGAGAAGTGGGTCCACCCCCCGTTCAGCGGCACCATCAAGCCTCCCTGGATCTACGGCCGCGGCGCCTTCGACATGAAGAGCGTCGCGATCGCGCAGTTGCGCGCGCTGGTGGAGCTCAAACGCAGCGGCGTCCGCCCACGCCGTTCGGTCGTCTTCCTCGCCACCAGCGGCGAGGAGACCGGGAGCTCGACCGGCACGGCGTGGCTCCTGCGCGAGCGAGCCGACCTCCTCGGCAAGAGCTGGGGCGTGCTCACCGAGGGCGGCGTGGTCGAAGCGCGAACCCCCACCGACATCAAGTACTGGGGCACCGAGAACGGGCAGAAACGCTACGTCCGGATGCTCGCGTGCAGCCGCTCCCGGCAACGCCTGGAAACGATCCACGATGATCTGCGCGCGCGGGGAGAGCCGCTCGAGCACCTGCGCGTGGTGCCGCCGGTGGCCGAGTTCCTGCGCTATTACGCCTCGACGCGAGACTTACCGAAGCACCGGGATTTGCTGGCGCAGCCGGAGGCCGTGGTCGGTGACCTGGCGCGCTTCGCGCAACTCGCCCAGTATCAGAAAACTCTCTTCCGCGACGAGATCTCGCTACTGCGGATCGAGCCGTCGACCGACGGCCGCGGCTGGGTGCTGCCCATCGTCTTCGGGCTACTGCCCGACAGCGACGTCGAGCAGGCGATCGCGGATCTGCTGCCGGAGTGGATCACTCACGGCGTCTGGCTCCAACGTCTACCGGACGACGGCTCCGCTCCGACGAGTCCCATCGACCATCCGATCCTGGTGACGATCGGGCAGCTGCTCACCGAGCGCTACGGGCAGGTTCCGAACGGGCCGTTCTACCAGACCCGCAGCACCAACGACGCGCGCCTGTTCCGACGCCAGGGCATACCGAGCTACGGCTTCAGCCCGTTCCTCGTTCTGGCCACCGACACCGTGGGCGTGGGCGGCGTCAACGAGTCCCTCGCGCTGCCTGGCTACGTCGACGGGGTCGAGATGTACGTCGATCTCGTTCGCCGGCTGGTCGGCGCGACTTGAAGCGACTGCCTGGCGCCTGGACCCGGTGCGGCTGACGCAGCGGGGCTCAGGTCCCTGTCACTTTCTGTCAGCGGCGATGGATATATGCCCTTCGGAATCAAAGGAATCCGGCCCCTCGGCCTATAGCCGCCATGGCACGGATTCTGCTCAATGCGAAGTTGCCTTCACGGAATGGGCCGTACACAAGAGGCATAGGAGGACGTAGGTATGTTGATGCGACTTGCGAAGCGGAGGGGCCAGAAGGGTTTCACCCTGATCGAGCTCCTGATCGTCGTGGCCATTATCGGCATCATCGCGGCGATCCTGATCCCGAACCTGCTCGACGCGCTGCAGAAGGCCAAGCAGAAGGCCACTGTCGGCGACATCCGCAACATCGGCACCGCGTGGATGTCGTGGGTCACCGACCAGATGTCGGCGGCCGCCGCTGGCCAGAGCACCGAGCCCTTCGATTGGACCTTCGGTAGTCCGATCGAGGGCACCGAGCTGGCCGCCCTGCTCGAGGCCGCCCCGTCGAACCCCAATTTCTTCTATATCCAGGAGCTCCCCACCGACGACGGTTGGGGAACGCCGCTCGAGTATCGCGGAGCGTTCAATCCCGCCGGTCCGTACGACACCCTGCTGCAGAACTCGCGCGTGATCGCGATCCGCAGCCTCGGTCGCGACGGTTCGGAGGAAGGCACGGACTACACCCCCGGCTTCTTCATCGGTACCGACTACGACCAGGACATCGTGTGGTCGGACGGTTACTTCGTGCGCGCCCCGGGTGGTGTGAACGCGTCCACCAACTAAAGGCTACCCCGAGCTTGCTGGGTGAAAGCCCAAGCAGCCAAGGCGCCGTCGAGAGACGGCGCCTTTTTTTATCCGCCGTATACTCGCGCCGCCATGATTTCGTCGAGCACGCTGCTCCTCACCGCGACTCTGCTGGCAGGGCTGCTGACCGCGCCCGAGACCGGCATCGGCGCCAACGCGCCTCGCGCCGACGTGGCCGCCAAGGCCCACGACGAAGTGGTCGAGTGGCTGCTCGGGTACCTCGCGATCGACACTTCGAATCCGCCCGGCAACGAGAGCGCCGCGGCGGCTTACCTGTCGGCGATCCTTCACGCCGAAGGCATCCCCACCCGCCTGCTGGTGACGCCCAAGGGGCGCGTCAACCTGTACGCGCGCCTCACCGCCGCGGCGCCGGTGGGAGGCCCGCTGGTCCTGCTGCATCACATGGACGTGGTTCCGCCGGGCGACGGTTGGACGCGGCGCCCGTTCGCGGCCGAGATCGACCAGGGCCGTGTCTGGGGCCGCGGCGCCATCGACGCCAAGAGTCTGGGTATCTGCCATCTGGCCGCGCTGGTGGCGCTCCAGCGCGAGCGCGCCCAGCTCAAGCGGGACGTCATCTTCCTGGCGGTGGCGGACGAAGAGACCGGCGGCGCCGAGGGCACGCAGTGGCTGTGGAAGGAGCACGCCGATCTGCTCGAGGGCGCCGCGTTCGTGCTCAACGAAGGCGGCAGCAATCGCGTCGCCGGCGATCGCCTCTTCTGGTGGGGAATCGAGGTGGCGCAGAAGCGGCCGCTGTGGCTGCGCGTGACCACGTCGGGACGCGGCGGCCACGGCTCGACCTACAACCCGGCGAGCGCCACCCATCAACTGGTCTTTAGTCTCGCCAAGTTGTTCGAAACGGCGCCGGAGATGCGCGTCTCGGCGGCGGCCAAGGACTACTTCGGCGCTCTGGCGCGGTTTCACGGCAACGCGTTCGAGCAGGTATTCGGGTCGGGTGACCTCGCCACCGTCGAGCGCGAGTTCCAGCGCATGCTCGACGACGGTCGCATCAACGAAGTGCTGCTGCCCGGAATGACCGCCTTCTTCCAGGACACCGTCCAGATCACCTCGCTCGCGACTCCGACCTCGAGCATCAACGTGGTGCCGCAGCAGGCGGAGGCGCTGGTCGACGTGCGGCTGCTGCCGGATACGCCGGTCGAGGACGTCCTCAAGCGGATGCGCGACGCGATGGGTCAGAACCCTTCGATCGAGGTGCTGCTCTCGTCGCCGCCGACGCCGCCGTCGTCGACTCAGACCGAGCTCTGGACGGTGCTCGAGCGCACGCTGGGGACCGAGGCGCCGCTGGTGCCGTCGTTCATCACCGGCACCACCGACTCGCGGTACTTCCGCGAGCGGGGCATCGCCGCCTACGGCTTCTCGCCCTTCGTGCTCGCCGGCGACGAGGTGCGCGGCATCCACGGGGCCGACGAGAGCATTCCGCTCGAGCGCTTCAAGAACGGCCTTCTGATCATGAAGAAGGTCGTTCGCGCCTCGGTCGCCGGGTGACAGGGGCGGCGTGCCGGTCTCCCTCCTGCTCGCGATCTACGCGACCGTCCTCGGGCTGATCACCGGAAGCTACCTCAACGTCGTCATCCACCGGCTGCCGCGCGAGGTCTCGACCGTGCTGCCGCCGTCGAGCTGCCCCTCCTGCGGCACCAGGATCCGCGCCCGCGACAACATTCCCCTGCTCTCCTTCCTGTGGTTGCGCGGAAAGTGCCGCAACTGCGGCCGTTCGATCGGCTGGCGCTACCCGATGGTGGAGGCCGCCACCGGCGCGCTCTTCCTCGTCTGCTACCTGCGCTTCGGTCCGACCTGGAGCGCGCTGGTCGCGGCGCTGTTCGGTTGCCTCATGATCGCGCTGGCGCTGATCGATCTCGAGCACTTCATCCTTCCCGATCGCATCACGCTGCCCGGCATCGCGCTCGGTCTGCTGGTGCAGCCGCTGGTGGGATGGGTGGGCGTGACCTGGGCCCTGGTCGGCGCCGCGGTCGGCGCCGGCGTGATCGCGGCGATGAACGCGATCTGGTTGGCAATCCGCGGCGTGCAGGGGTTCGGGTGGGGCGACGCCAAGATGCTGGCGATGATCGGCGCCTTCCTCGGTCTTTCCGGCGTGGTGGTGACGTTGTTCCTGGCGGCGCTCCTGGGCAGCATCACCGGACTCGCGCTGATGACCCGCCGGCGCATCCATCTGCAGTCGAAGCTCCCATTCGGCTTCTTCCTCTCGATGGGTGCCATCGCCGCCCTCTTCTACGGTCGCGGCGTCGTAGACTGGTATCTGTCCTTCTTCCCATGATGGCGGTATCCAAGATCGGCTTTCGCCGCGAGGTTCTGATCCTCGTTCCGGCGACGCTGCTGGTGTTGTTCATCCTCGCCGTGTTCACGCTGCGCTCGTATCGCAACGCGGTCGAGATGTTCGGCGAGGAGGCGCGCATCGAGGCGCTCGACGCCGCGCGCCTGGCGGCGTCGAAGTTGGCGCGCGAGCGGGCCAATGCGCTGTGGCCGCCGTCGCCCGACCGACTCGAGACTCTGGTGCCGAAGGCGACCTCCGTCATCTTGGTGGGCCCGCGCGGCAACGCGATCGCGATCGCCGGCGAGCCGCCGCAGGAACCGCCGATGCAGCCCCTCGACGGCTTGGCGCCCACCGAGACCGTGGCGCTGGGGCCGGGGGGAAAGGCGGCCGGCCACGTGATGGCGTTCGCGCCGCTGGGACGGCGCGACGAGCGCCACTACCTACGCGTCGACTTCGCAGCCGACGCGCTGGCGCGCCAGCACCGCAACCTCCAGATCCTGTCGGTGGTGGTGATCGGGATGGGAGTCGGGGTGGGGGCGCTCTCGATGTCGTTCGCGCGTCACCTGTTGGCGCCGCTCGACACCCTGCTCGAGCGGGCGCGCGCCGCGGTCCCCGAGCCCACCGAGACCGACGAGATCCCCTTCCTGCTCGACACCTTCGACCGCGCGCTCGCCGCGCTGTCGCGCGGCCACGAATCGGAGGACGACGACATCAGCCTGCTCGGTCGCACGCTCACCCCCAGCCTCGACTGCGGTCTCCTCCTGCTCTCGCCGCAGGGGCGCATCCTCGCGCTCAACACCATGGGTCGGGCGCTGCTCGAAGTCGAAGAGCCGATCTCGGGCCAGACCTATGACGAGGTGCTGGGCGGCTGTCCCGAGGTGACCGCGGTGCTGGCGCGAGCGCTCGCCGGCGAGAAGGTCGATCCACGCACCGAGGTCGCGGTGCCCGGCAAGCCGCAGCCGCGCAGCCTCGGCCTGACCGTGCACGAGCTGCGCCGCGAGTCGCTCGAGGTGCGCGGCTACCTGGTCCTGTTCGCCGACACCACCGACGTGCAGCGTCGCGCCGAGCAGCGCCGGCTGTCGGAGAGCCTGGCGCACATGGGCGAGCTCACCGCCGGCATCGCGCACGAGCTGCGGAACAGCCTCACCTCGCTGCGCGGCTACCTCACCCGCGCCGAGAAGCAGACCGCGGAGAGCCCGCTGCGCGCCGATCTCGACGAGATCCGCCACGAGGCCGACCACCTCAAGCGCATCCTCGACGACTTCCTGTCCTTCGCCCAGCCCGGCAGCGTGCGCATGGCCGAGGTGAGCCTCGAGCGCGTGGTGCGCCGCGCCGCGTCGGATCTCGAGATGGCCGGAAAGTCGGTGACGATCCACTCCTCGGAGCTCGACGACAAGCGCGTGATCCCCCGGGTGTGGGGTGACGAGCAGCTGCTCGAGCGCGCGTTGCGCAACCTGCTGCAGAACGCGGCCGACTCCGAGGAAGAGGCGGGCCGCGCGTCGCGCAGCCTGACCGTGCGCATCGATCTGGCGGAATCGTCGCCGACGATCACGGTCGAGGATGAGGGCACCGGCCTGCACCCCGAGATCGAGCAGCGGTTGTTCGTCCCGTTCTCGTCGCACAAGCGCCAGGGCATCGGCCTCGGCCTGGCGCTCGCGCGCCGCATCCTCGATCTCCACGGCGCCACCTTGGAGCTCGAGAATCGCGACGGCGGCGGCGCGCGCGCGAGCATCCGCTTCCCGGCGTCGAGCCTGGTGGAGCGAGAGGAGGCGACCGCAGGGGCCAGCGCCGTCCTCGGCGCCAAGAACGTCAGAGTGTAGGGCGTGGGAGCAACACGGCCGCGCCGTCCTCGGCGCCAAAAACATCAGCGATACTTGGGGTAGCCCTCTAGATCGTATTGCTTGACGCGGCGCTGGAGCGTCCGGTAGCTGATGCCGAGGATGCGCGCGGCGCCATGCTTGTCGCCGTCGGCCTCCTTGAGCGCGGCGCGTACCCGCTCCTCCTCTTCCGCTTCCGCCGTCGGCCGCAGCACGTGCTCGAGGTCGCCGGCGTCGACCACCCCGTTGTCGTCGAGGATGAGCGCGCGCTCGAGCACGTTCGAGAGCTGGCGCACGTTGCCCGGCCACTTCTGCTGCTGCAGGACCTCGGCGGCGGCCGGAGTGATGCGCGGCATCGCGCGGTGATGGCGCGCGGCGAGATCGGCCAGGAGGTGGCGAGCGAGGATCGGCACGTCCGAAGCGCGATCGCGCAGCGCCGGCAGATCGATCGGGAAGACGTCGAGCCGGAAGAAGAGGTCGGAGCGGAACTCCCCCGACTCGACCATCGCTTCGAGGTTGCGGTTGGTGGCGGCCACCAACCGCACGTCGGCCTCGATCGGAACGCCGGAACCGATGCGCTCGAAGGTGCGCTCCTCGAGCACCCGCAGCACCTTGCCCTGCATCGCGAGCGGCAGCTCGCCGATCTCGTCGAGGAACAGGGTGCCGTCGCTGGCGAGCTCGAAGCGACCCTTCTCGCGGCGGTTGGCTCCGGTGAACCCGCCCTTCTCGTGGCCGAACAGCTCGTTCTCGATCAGCGTCTCGGGGATGGCCGCGCAGTTGATCGCGACGAACGGTCCTTGGCGGCGCGGCGACAGGAGATGCAGCCCGCGCGCGAACAGCTCCTTGCCGGTGCCGCTCTCGCCCAGCAGCAGCACGGTGGTCTCCGACGGCGCCACGCGCTCGAGCAGGCGCAGCGCCGCCTTGACGCGCGGATGACGCCCGACGATCCGCGTGCCGTCGCTGAGCTCGAACGAGGGCACGTCGCCTTCCTTGCGTACCCAGGTGTCGACCAGCTTGAGCAGGTCCTCGATCTCGATCGGCTTCTCGAGGAAGTCGGCCGCGCCCAGCTTCATGGCCTCGACCGCGGTGCCGACGCTCCCGAACGCGGTGAACACCACCACCGGAGTCGAGGGCTGCGCGCGCTTGGCGGCGCGCAGGAGATCGAGCCCCGAGGCTTCCGGCAGCTTGAGATCGGTGAGGACGAGGTCGTAGGTGGCGCCCGCGAGAAGCTCGATTCCCGAGGCGCCGTCGCCAGCGGCGTCGACCTGGAAGCCCTCTTCGGCGAGCGTGGTCTCGACCAGCCGTCGCAGGTTCTCGCGATCCTCGACCAACAGGATGCGGCCGCGCATCACGCCGGACCCTGCCGCGCGGCGGCGACCGCCCCGATCAGTCCGGCGTCGTCGCCGGGATCGATCGTGCGCAGGTCGAGCACCAGCCGGCCGTCCTTCTGGTAGGCCACTACCGCAGGCTCCCCTTCGCGGAGCCGCGCCAGCAGCGCGTCGTCCTGCGGCAGGACCACCGCCTCGGCCGGAATCCCGACCTCGGGGGCCGAGCCACCGCCGAGGAAGCCTAGGACCACGGCGACGTCGGCGCCCAGCGCCGCGGCGGCGGCACGCACGCGCCGGCCGTGCGACTCGGGGTCGGGCCACATGCGATCGAGCAGCGGTGAAAATCCCGCCAGATGATGGCGCAGCACCAACTCGAGCGCCGCCAGCGTGGTGCGGTCCGGACGCAGCGCGCGGTAGAGAGGATGCCTGGCGCAGGCCCTGACCGCCGACTCGCGCCCGACCAGGATCCCGGCTTGCGGTCCCCCCAGCAGCTTGTCGCCGCTGCCGCAGGCGAGGTCGCAGCCCAGCGCCGCCAGCTCGGAGAGGCTGCGGTGCTCGCGCAGCTCGAGGGCCGGATGGGGCCGCAGCAGGCCGCTGCCCTCGTCGATCAGGATGGCGACGTTTCGGCGGCGTCCGAGGTCGACCAGAGCCTCGACCGACACCGCCTCGACGAAGCCGGAGATACGGTAGTTGGACGGAAAGATCTTGAGCAGCAGCGCGGTCCCGGGCTCGATCGCCGCCTCGTAGTCGGCGAGCCGGGTGCGGTTGGTGGTGCCGACCTCGACCAGCTCGACGCCAGCTGCCTGGAGGATCTCGGGAATGCGGAAAGAGCCGCCGATCTCGACCAGCTCCCCGCGCGAGACCACCGCCCGGCGCCCGGAGGCGAGCGTCGCGAGGGCGAGCAGCAGCGCAGCGGCGTTGTTGTTGACCACCAACGCGGCCTCGGCGCCGGTCAAAGCCCGCAGCAGGCCGTCGACCCGGCGGTTGCGGTCCCCACGCCGGCCGGTCGCGAGGTCGAGCTCGAGATCGCAGTAGGCGTCGAGCAGCGCCGGTAGCGCCCGAGCCGCCTCTGCAGGCAGAGGCGAGCGGCCGAGGTTGGTGTGGACCAGGATGCCGGTGGCGTTGAGCACCCGGCGCAGCGGTGCCCCCAGATCGCGCCGGAGCGCTGCCTCGACCCGCCCGGGCAACGCCTCGAGCGCCGCCTCCAGATCGAGGTCGCCGCCGCTTCCGCCCGCCGCTAGCTCCGCCCGCAACGCCTGCAACACGACACCGGCTTGGACCTTGACCCAAGGCCTTCCGTATAATTCGACGAGTCGCTCGAAAGCCGGGCGCGCGAGGAGTTGGTCCATCGCGGGCAGCCGGCGTCGAGCGTCCGTGCTCAATGGGCTCCCGATTCTAGGAGATTCCGTCCACCGCGCGCGACCTCTTCTCGCCATTTCAGACCCAGACCGGCCCCCGAGAAACTCGACTCCATGAACAATGTCCGACAACGAGGCGCCGAGCTCGATCGCCTCGAGCAGGACCTCAACACCCTGCGCATCGACTTCGAGCGCTTCTTCAGCGGCGACCTCGACGTCCCGCCCGACCAGTTCCGCGAGTCGATCCGCGGTCAGATCGCCAGCTTGGCGTCGGCGACCAAGTCGCCGGTGGACACCTTCCGGCTCACCGCGCTCGAGGCGCGGTTCCACTCCTGGAGCGAGCTCTTCAACCGCCGCTTGCGCAACAGGGAGCTCCAACACGGCACCACGCGCCGCCCGCTCCGGCCGCCCGCGCCCGATCCCAGTCAGGGGATCGTGCTGGGCGAGCGCATCGACGCCGCCGGCGTGGCGCCGCTCTATCGCAAGCTCTATCAGGACCAGAAGCAGGGCGCGATGGACATCGACGCCTTCGCGTCGTATCTCTCGCGCCAACAGCAACTCATTCGCGACCGCACCGGCTGCGAGCGGGTGAGCTTCCGCATCGTCGAGGAGAACGGCAAGAAGAAGCTCAAGGCCAAGCCGGTGCGCGAGGTCAGCGCGTGAAGCTGCCGCTCGCCGCTGTGCTGCCGGCGCTCGCTCTGACTCTCGCGCTGGCGCCCGACGGGGCCGGCGAAACTCCGCCGCAGCTCGGCGCGGCGATCGCGGAGCAACGCAATCTGGCCTCGACGCGTCCGAGCGACGCCGGGGTGTGGAACGACCTCGGCAACCTGCTGGTGATGTCGGGCAACCTCGACGAGGCGGACGGCGCGTACGGCCGAGCTCTCGAGCTCGACCCCGGCAGCGTGCACGCGCGCTTCAACCTCGGTCTGCTGCGCCAGCAGCGCGGCGACCTCGACGGCGCGGTGAGCGAGTACCAAGCGCTGCTCGAGCTCGAGCCCGGGCACGCGCGCGCTCTCTATCAGCTCGGCGCCGCCTACGAAGCCCAGGGCCAGCGCGAGCTCGCGCTCGAGCGCTACGCCGACGCGTTCACGATCGATCCCGAGCTGCTGTTCGCCGAGAACAACCCTCACATCATCGAGAACCGCCTGGTGACCGAGGCGCTGCTGCGGGCTCGTCGCGGCAGGCAGTCGGGCCCGCCCACCCCGCGCTCCTACGACGAGGAAGCGCGCATCACTTCCATCCTGACGCCGCCGGCGCCGACGATCGACGTCGAGCCGCCGCCGGCCGAGGACGCCGTGGAGGCGGACAGCCGGCCGGGCGGTAACGCTCCGAGCGCCGCCGGCGTCCGCGATCAGATCGGTCGCGGCGCCGCGTACCCCGACCGCGAGGAACCATCGACCACCGCGGTAGCCTCGGGCAAGAGCCGGGTGCTCAGCTCGAGCGATCTGCGCGGGAGCGTGCGCAACCAGGTGCGCGGCGACGCCGAAGGTGGCGGCGCGCCGGTGACGCCCAACTCGCGACGAAGATCCGCAGCGACCGTCACACCGCAGGACGGCCGCCGTCCATCGGTGTCGCAACCTCCCGCCGATCCGGGCAACGCGTTCGGCTTCGGCCAGCGCTCGACCGGAGCGCTCGAGTGGAAGCTGGGGCCGGCGTCGGACGAACCGGTTCCCGCTCGCTAGACCCCGCGCTAGACGTTGAAGCGGAAGTTGATGACGTCGCCGTCCTGGACTTCGTAGTCCTTGCCCTCGAGGCGCAGTCTCGCCTGCTTCTGACACGCCGGCCAGGATCGAAGCTCGATCAGATCGCGCCAGCCCACCACCTCGGCGCGGATGAAGCCGCGCGCGATGTCGGAGTGGATCTTCGCCGCCGCGTCGCGCGCGCTGGTGCCGCGCTTGATCGTCCAAGCTCTCACCTCGTCCTCGCCCACCGTGAAGAACGAGATGAGCCCGAGCAGCCGGTAGCTCGCGCGCACCAACCGCCGCGTGCTCGGCTCCTCGAGCCCGAGCGCGCCCAGCAGCTCCTGCTGGTCCTTGCCGTCGAGGCGCGAGATCTCCTCCTCGATCGGCGCGCTCACCACGATCAGCTCGGTGCTGTACCCGGCCGCCGCCGCGATCTCTGCCGGAGGCGGTGACGCCACCCGATCCTCCGCGACGTTGGCGGCGATCAGGAGCGGCTTGGCGGACAGGAGCTGGAAGCCGCGCAGCCGCCGATCGCCGTCGGGGTCGAGCGCGAGGAGTCGCAGCGGCTGCTCCTTTTCGAGTGCCGGCTGCACGACGCCGGCGAGCAGCGCCTGCTCGCGCTTCTCGTCGTCGTTGAGGCCACGCTTGGTCGCCTGCGCCAGCTTGTCGAGCCGGCGCGACACCAGGTCGTGATCGGCCAGCACCAGCTCCAGGTCGAGCTCGTGCACGTCGCGCGCCGGATCGACGCTGCCGGCGGCATGGAGGATCTCCGGGTCCTCGAAGCAGCGCACGACGTGGACCAGCGCGTCGACCGGCTTGAGCACCGCGAGGTCGGGTCCGGTGCCGCTCTCCCCGCGCGCGAGGCCCGGCAGATCGACGTAGTCGACCGTCGCCGGCGTGTACTTCTTCGGCGAGTAGAGGTCGCGCAGCGCCGCCAGGCGCTCGTCGTCGACCCGTGCCGCGGCGGCGTGGACCTTCTGCGACGCGGTGAACTTCCCGGTCTCCTGCTGGTTCCCGGTCAGGATGTTGAACAGGAGGGTCTTCCCCACCTTGGGCCAGCCGACGATGCCGAGCTGCATGGTCTCAATCCTGTCGCAGCGCCAAGCCGCGCACCAGCAGACTCGGCGAACCGATCATGGCCCGCAGCGGAACGAAGCGCAGATCGCGCGCGACGCCACACACCGCGTGCAGCAAGCGGCGCGGATCGCCGACCAGGCTGGTTTCGCCCAACGGATGCAGCGGGCGGCCGCCGGCGATGCGAAATCCCCACACCGGCAGCGAGAACGAGCCGCCGGCGAGATCGTAGCGGCCGCCCTCGCCGGCGTCGAGCAGATAGAAGCCGTCGGCGAGCTCGCTCAACAGAGCGGCCGGCGCGACCTCGTCGCGCGGCACCACGAAGCAGTGCGAGAGTGCCACCCGCGGCAGGTCGCGCCAGCCGGGGCGGGCGCGGCTCCCGATCGCTCGGCCCGATCGGTCCCAGGGTAGGACGGTCTCGCCCAGGCGGCCGCCGTCGATCAACACGCGCGCCCCGGTGGGCACCCCCTCGCCGTCGATCGGCGCCGGAGTCGGACCGCGTTGAAAGCGGCCGTCGTCGACCAGCGTGACCTCGGTCGATCCGGCGGCTCCCTCCAACCCGCAATCGAGCAGCGCCGCCACCGTCTCGCGCGGTTGATCGACGAACGCCGCCGCGATCGGCGCCAGCAGCCGCGCTCCCACCTCGGGCGCGAGCACCATGTCGGCGCTCAGCGCGCCGTCGCCGATCGATCCCGGGCCGCGCACCGCGAGCAGGTCGACCACGCGATCCGCCAGCGCCGAGAAGGGAAGGCGCCGCGCCGATCGCTCGACCAGATCGAGCGTGACCGAC
>DATAFT010000358.1:0-5375 GCA_036257295.1 Thermoanaerobaculia bacterium | reverse complement strand
GAACCCCAGGTGTTGAGGTCGGTGATCTTGCCCATCGCCACCAGCCGGATGTAGAGATCGGCCGCGGCGACCCAGAACAGGCTGGTCCAGGCGAAGAGCTGGTGGCGGGCGTTGAACCACGACGAGCGCTTCCACAGTCCGTAGCTGGTGCGCGCCCCGGCGTCGCAGGAGAAGCAGTCCTTCCTGCCGCCGATCAGATGACGCCAGGAGTGACAGCCGAAGGTGTAGCCGGCGAGGAGCGTCGCGTTGCCGAAGAGCATCAGCGTGCCGACGCCGACGCCGAACTGTCCGTCCTTGAACAAGGCGAGGAACGCGTCGTAGTAGAGGATCGGCAGGAACGCCAGCGCTATGTAGAGCGTGTAACGGTGCAGGTTCTGGAAGATGAGGAGGCCGGTCTCGCCGCGATACTTGCCTGGCAGCGAGGCGCCGACCGCGCACGCCGGCGGTCGCAGGAAGTAGGAGCGGTAGTAGAACTTCCGGTAGTAGTAGCAGGTCAGGCGGAAGCTGCCGGGCAACGGCAGGATGAGGAAGGCGGGAGAGAACGGAAGAAACCCCGGCCACCAGGTCGGCTTTTCGCCGAACCAGGCATGATCCAGCGGCGCCGCCGCTGTCTGGCTGCTATCGGTGAACAGCACCGGAGCGTAGAGCGGCGACAGATAGGGCGCCGAGTAGTAGTACTGGTTCTGGTAGGCGGCCCAGGTGGCGTAGGTCAGGATCACCGCGAACGCCACCCCCTGGAGGAGCGGCGTGGCCCACCAGCGATCGCTTCGAGTGGTGGTCCCCAGACCGGTGGCGTGGCCGCCCGTGGCAAGGCCATCTAACTGCGCAGTTGACATCGATGTTGTCGCCTCGAGAGAGAGCCTGAGGTTGACTCCGCTGCCGTGTGCGCCGGCTCCAAAGCGCCAGTCCAAGCGTATACGAAATGGTCGCGCGCCTCGTAGCGACTGTCCGTCGTCGCATGCAGTGGCCCGCTCCTTGCTCCAGAATCTCGCGTTCCTGGCGTGATGCCAGTCGATCGCTGGAAACAGGAAGCCGAGATCCGGCCTTTCGAGACAATCTCGTCGCAGGACTTCTCGGCGGCATACAGAACTGTCGAGTCCGTAGGCCGCTTCTTTCGCTGAGCCTTCGATCTCCGGGGGGATCCGCAGGATGGACGAGACCACGACCCATCGCCTCGAGCTGCTCGACGCCGACCGCCACCACGCACTGCAGGCGTGGGACCTCGACAGCGGTCGGGAGGTGAGTCTCGGACGCGCTCGCACCAACGACATCGTGCTGGCGAGCCCGCTGGTGTCGCGCCAGCACGCGCGCCTGCGCTTCGTCGAGAGCTGCTGGGTGATCGAAGCCCAGTCAGAGCTCGGCGTTTGGTGGCGTGGAGGCCTGCGATCGCGAGTCGCCCTCGAGGAAGGCGTCGCCTTCGCGCTCGGCGAGCATGGGCCCAGCCTGCGATTGGCCAAGGTCGCTCCGCTCCAGGTCTTCGACACCGAGTCGACCATGCGCTTTCGACCGGAGAACCTCGGCATCCTCGTGCTCGACTCCGTCCGGCGCGATCGAGAGGTGGCCGAAATCGTGGAATCCGACTTTTTCCGCCATCTCGAGCAGCGAGCCTCACGGCTGCGGGGCAAGACCCGCGGCGACGACGGCGCGGAGCCTGCGTGATGGGCGACGCGCAGGCACTTCGATTCCGCGACCTCTCGAGTGAATCGCCTACGCCGGCGCGCCTCGGTCGGATCGTTTCCATCCACTCCTTCCGCGGCGGCACCGGCAAGTCGAACTCGACCGCGAACCTCGCCGTGCTGCTGGCGCGGCAGGGCCTGCGCGTCGGGGTCATCGACACCGACATCCAGTCCCCCGGGATCCACGTGCTGTTCCAGTGCGATCCGACCAGCTTCAGGCATGCGCTCAACGACTACCTGTGGGGTCGCTGCGAGATCCAGGACGCCGCCGTCGACGTCACCGGCGTGGCGCGGCCCGACGGCATCGAGGAGAGCGACTTCGCGGGCAGGCTCTTCCTGGTGCCGTCCAGCCTCGACGCCGGCGACATCGCGCGAGTGCTGCGCGACGGCTACGACGCCGGGCTCCTCGGCAAGGGCTTTCGCGACCTGGTCCACACGCTCGAGCTCGACTACCTGCTGATCGACACTCATCCCGGCGTCAACGAGGAGACGCTGCTCTCGATCGCCATCTCGGACCTCTTCCTGCTCCTGCTCCGTCCCGACGCCCAGGACTTCCAGGGCACCTCGGTGACGCTCGAGCTGGCGCGTCGGCTCGGTGTGGAGGAAATCAAGGTGATCCTCAACAAGGTTCCTCCCGGCATCGACGCCGACGGGCTCAAGGCTCGCGTCGAGTCCGCCTACGAGGTCCCGGTGATCGGCATCCTGCCGCTGTCGCACGATGTGGCGCGGCTCGCCAGCGCCGGCGTGTTCGTCACCCGCTTCCCCGACCATCCGTGGACGATCGAGCTCGAGGGTGCCGCCCGCGAGCTGCTGGCGATGGGCACCCTGCGCGCCGGAGCGTCGCCCCCCCCACCCCAACCGAGGATGGGCCAGTCATGAGCGCGATGACTGGACGGAGGGGAGCGGGACCCGCGGGGCGATCGAGTGAGACCAACGCGCTCGACGCGTTGCTGCGCGACACGCGCTCCGCGGTATCGCCGCTGCGGCGCACGCTCGAGGAGATCTTCGAACAGGCGAGCGAGGTGAACGAAGGCCGGGTCGCCGACTACATCCCCGAGCTGGCGCGCGCCGACCCCGCCTGGTTCGCGGTCAGCGTCGTCACCACCGAAGGGGAGTGCTTCGACGTCGGCGACTCCCATCGCCTGTTCACGCTGCAGTCGATCTCGAAGCCGTTCGTCTACGGTATGGCCCTCCAGGACCACGGGCGCGAGGGCGTGCTCGAGCGAGTCGGCGTCGAGCCCACCGGTGAGGCCTTCAACTCGATCGTGCTCGACCCCGCCAGTCACCGGCCTTTCAACCCCATGGTCAACGCCGGCGCGATCGCCACCACCGATCTCCTGCGCGGCAAGGACTACCCGGAGCGCATGGCCCGTCTACTCGGCGGGCTCGGCCGCTTCGCCGGACGCGACCTCTACGTTGACAACGCGGTGTTTCTGTCGGAGCGGATGACCGGCCACCGCAACCGCGCCATCAATCACCTGATGAAGGCGTTCGGCATCGTCGGCGACCTCTTCGAGGAGAGCCTCGAGCTCTACTTCCAGCAGTGTTCGGTGCTGGTGAACTCGCACGACCTGGCGGTGATGGCGGCGACCCTGGCGAACGAGGGGACCAACCCGCTCACGCGGGAGCCGGCGCTCGAAGCGACCTACGTCAAGAACGTGCTCGCGATCATGCTGTCGTGCGGCATGTACGACTACGCCGGCGAGTGGTGCTGGCGGGTCGGGCTGCCGGCCAAGAGCGGCGTCGCCGGCGGGCTCTTGGCGGTCGTGCCGGGCGTGCTCGGGATCGGCGTCTACTCGCCGCTGATCGATGCCAAGGGGAACTGTCCGCGTGGCGTCAAGGCGTGCAAGGAGTTCTCGACGCGCTTCGGTCTGCACTGCTTCGCGGCGGCGTCGGAGCGGCGCGACATGCGACGGGAGATCAACGGCAACACGACGCGCGGCGCATCGTGAATTGGTGACAGCTTACTTATTCGGGAAATGTAACCTGTCACCAATTTCAATGGCGGCGGTGCATAATGCGCCGCAATGAATCGAGCCATACGGTCGGACGATCGCTCCGCGGCGAGCGGCGCGGTCGAAGCTCGCTCCGGTCTCACAGCCTGGACCGCCGCCGCTCTACCTGACCCTCCCAAACCACGCGGACTGCAGTGGCTCGGCGTCGTCGGCCCGGGGGTGATCGTCCTCGGCGGCTCGATCGGCAGCGGCGAGTTCCTGCTCGGCCCCGCGGTCTTCGTCCGCCACGGGCTGACGCTGTTGTGGGTGACCGGCGTCGCCATCCTGCTGCAGACCATCTTCAACACCGAGCTCATGCGCTACACGCTCGCGACCGGCGAGCCGATCTTCACCGGGTTCATGCGCACCAAGCCGTCGTCGACCTTCTGGGCGTGGTTCTACGCGGTGCTCTACTTTCTCCAGTCGGGCTGGCCGGCGTGGGCGGGCACCGCCGCCGGCGCGATCTTCTTCCTCTTCGCCAAGGAGATGGCGGGGCCGGCCGACGCCGACGCCGTGTATCTGATCGGGGTGGGGACGTTCCTGCTCTGCGTCGCGATTCTGCTGGTGGGCCGCCGTATCGAGCGCACGCTCGAGATCCTCAACTGGGTGCTGATCGCGGTGATCCTGGGCGGCTTCCTCGTCCTCTCTTTGCTGTTCGTCCCGGGCGGGACCTGGCTCGCGGGCTTGCTCGGATTCGCCGGCTACGACCCGGTAGCCGCGCGCTTCGCTCTGAGGCCGGCCAACGCCGACTTCTTCCTGCTCGGGGCGTTGGTCGCCTACTCCGGATCCGGTGGCGTCGGCAATCTCACGCTGACCAACTGGGCGCGCGACAAGGGCTACGGCATGAGCTCGCTCGCCGGCTACATTCCGGCGGCGGTCGGCGGCCACAAGGTGAACCTGGCGCATACCGGGTTCAAGTTCGACCCGAGCGCGCCGCAGTCGATGAGCCGTTGGGCCGGATGGTGGCGGATCGTGCGCGCCGACCAGTGGGCGGTCTTCTTCCCGGGCGCGATTCTCGGCATGCTGTTGCCGGCGCTTCTCTACGTCACGTTCATCGCGGCGGGGTCGGACATCCGCGGGCTCGGCATCGCCGCCGCGCTGGCGGAGAGCGCGGGCGAGCGCGCCGGCGCCGCCATCGGCGGGACCATCGCATTCCTCGGCGCCTGGATGCTGTTCAAGACCCAGCTCGACAGCCTCGAGGGCATGACTCGCGCCATCACCGACATCCTGTGGACGGGAAGCGGCCGCCTGCGCACCTGGCGCGGCGGTGACGTGCGCGCGGTCTACTACGTGGTGCTCGCCGCGATCGTGCTGTGGGGAATCATCGCGCTGCGCCTCGCGCAGCCCATCGTCTTACTCCAGATCGGCGCCAACGTCGCCGGCGTCATCTTCATCATTTCGTCGCTGCACTTGCTCTACATCAACACCCGACTGCTGCCGGCGGAGCTGCGGCCGCCGATGTGGCGTCGCGTCTCGCTGCTTCTGATGACGGTGTTCTACGGATTCTTCGTCACACTGTGGCTGCGCAGCATGATGGCGTGATCGACCGGCGCGGGTCGAGGCTCGTTCATCGATCGACGCACGCGGCGTCGCAAAACCCGATCGGGTCGCGCCCGGTCCGGCGCCGCGGCATCACGTCCGTCTCGTCCTCCACGCGCGCCCACCGCCCGTCGATGTTGAGCTCGAGAATCGATCCCAGACGGCT
>DATAFT010000331.1:0-4889 GCA_036257295.1 Thermoanaerobaculia bacterium | reverse complement strand
GCGCGAGGTCACGTGCTCGGCGGCGATCCAGCCGTTGTAGAGCTTGCCGTCACGGAAGACGTGGCACAACGCATCCATGTGCGTGGTGCCGTGGGTGTGGATCATGAGGATGTCCTCGGCGCCGCCGGGACCGGGCCCCTGCGTGTTGCGGTGCAGCGCCACGTGCCAGTTCTGGTGGCGGCCGGGCCAGATCGGGGCCTCGGCGCGCAACGGGATCGACAACGGATAGACCTTCCCCTTGCGGGCCAGACGCGCCGCGGCGGCGGTCACCTCGGGAGTGATGTAGTTGAGCGTGCCCCGCTGATCCTCGTCGCCCCACTTGCCCCAGTTCCCCGGTCGCTCGCTCATCGCCTCCCCTTCCGAATTTGGTGACAGGATACTTATTCGACGACTCGAAAAAGTATCCTGTCACCAATTTAGGAGCCCACAGATGATCCAACCCGGCAAGCTCTGCGGCTTCGACCTCCGCGTCGAGGATCCCGGCATCGTGGTCTGCACCTTCAACGAGCCCGAGCGGCTCAACGGTATGACCGGCGCGCTCAAGCGCGACCTGGTCGAAGTCCTGACCCAGTGCCAGATGGACGACGCGGTTCGCGTCGTGCTCTTCATCGGCAGCGGCCGGGCGTTCTCGGCCGGTGACGACATCTCCGGCCACTCGGCGTACGGCTCGCGCACGTCGAAGCTCGTGCCCGAGATCTTCCGCGGCCATCACAACCACATCGGCACCTACGAAGGGCTGCGCATCATCTCGCAGCCGCTCAACACCGCGGTGCGCACGCTCGACAAGCTCACCATCGCCGCGGTCAACGGCGTCGCCATCCAGACCGGGCTTTCGCTCGCGCTCGCCTGCGACTTCCGGGTCGCGGCCAAGAGCGCGCGGCTCGGCAGCGCCACGCTGCGCTTCGGCCTCCTGCCCGACGAAGGCGGTCAGTACCTCCTGGTGCAGCTCCTCGGGGTCGCGCGCGCCATGGACTTCCTCATGCGCAAGCGCATCGCCACCGCGCAGGAAGCGCTCGAGCTCGGCCTGGTGCACGAGGTGGTCGAGGATGCCGAGCTGCTGCCGCGCGCGCTCGATCTGGCGTGCGAGCTCGCCAACGGGCCGCAAGTCGCGATGCGCCTGCTCAAGCGCTCGATCTACAACGCGGCGGAGATGACCTGGGCCCAGGCGCTCGACGAGATCGCGGCCAAGACCGCGATCGGCGATCACCATCCCGACGCGCGCGAGGGGATCGCGGCGTTCCGTGAGAAGCGGCCGGCCAAGTTCAACGCCTGGCTCGAGACCGGAGCCAAGGCTGCCGGCGACGCCTAGCTCAAACGATCGGTCCATCCGTCGTGATCGGCTCGATCGAGGTACTGACCCGCGGCAAGGGTCTCCACGAGATCACCGATCGCCTGCAGGAGGTGGTGCGATCGTCGGGCGTGGTCGCCGGACTGTGCACGATCATGATCCAGCACACCTCGGCCAGCCTGGTGATCCAGGAGAACGCCGATCCCAGCGCGCGGCGCGATCTCGAGAGCTGGCTCGAGCGGCTGGTGCCGGAGAACGATCCACTGTTCACGCATCGGTCGGAAGGGCCGGACGACATGCCGTCGCATGTCAAGGGAGCCTTGACAGCGGCGACACTCTCCATTCCCATCGCCAACGGCCGCCTCGCGCTGGGTGCCTGGCAGGGCGTTTTCGTCTGGGAACACCGAAGGCGCGGGCGGCCGCGTACCTGCGTCGTGCACATCGGGGCGTGACCCCGGAAAAAGGTAGCGGCTATACTCCGCGCCCTCGATGAGGAGGACCGTGTGAAAGACCTGTTCGATCTGCATGGCAAGGTGGCGATCGTCACCGGTTCCACCAAGGGCATCGGCAAGGCGATCGCCGAGGCGCTGGCGGCACACGGCGCCAAGGTGGTGATCTCGAGCCGCAAGCAGGACGCCTGCGAGCGGGTGGCGGCTGGCATCCGCGAGGCCGGCGGGGAAGCCATCCCGATCCCATGCAACGTATCGGACCGGACGCAGCTCGAGAACCTGGTGGCGAAGACGCGCGAAGCGTACGGCAGGATCGACATCGCGGTCGCGAACGCCGGAGTCAACCCGTTCTACGGGTCGGCGATGGACATTCCCGACTCCGCGTTCCAGAAGGTGGTCGACGTCAACATCGCGAGCGTGCTCGCGCTGTGCAAGCTGGTGATCCCCGAGATGCGGGAGCGCAAGGACGGCGCGATCATCATCGTGTCGTCGGTGGGCGGCAGGCACGGCTCGACCGTGCTCGGCGCTTATGCCATCTCGAAAGCGGCGGACATGCAGATCGCGCGCAACCTGGCGCTCGAGTTCGGGCCCGACAACATCCGCGTCAACTGCATCGCGCCCGGTCTGGTCAAGACCGACTTCGCGCGCGCGCTGTGGGAGAACCCGGACCTCAACAAGTCGCGCGCGGCGGCGACGCCGCTGCGCCGCCTCGGTGATCCCGAGGACATCGCGGGCATAGCCGTCTATCTCGCGTCCAAGGCCGGGAGCTGGACCACCGGGCAGACCATCGTCGTCGACGGCGGCGTGGACGCCGGGTAGGGGCGCAGCCCGTCTGCGCCCGGACGCACCGGGGAGCAGGCAAGCTGCTCCCCTACAAGCTACAGGCGCTGTACCCGGTCGAGCTCTCGCCGCGCCTCGTCGCGCCGCGAGCGCACCGCCGCCAGCTCGCGGCGCTCGGCATCCACGTGCTTGCGTGCCGCGGCCAATGCCTTCTCGGCGTCGGTCACCTTCATTCGCGCCGCCTCCACTCGGTCGGTCGCTCGCTCGAGCTCGCCTTCGGCGCGGTCGAGCGCCGCTCGAGCTGCTCGGATCTCCTTCGAGTCGGGGACGGTTCCGCGAACTACGCGGAGTGGAGCGGCGGGTGGGGTCGGCGCGGGCTTTGACGTCGCGCGGGCGGGCACGGCGGTGCTCTTCGCCGGTCGACTCGCCGGCGGACGCTTCGGGGGCGACTGCGCTGCGGCAGGAGTCTTCGCCGGAGATGAAGGTCGAGCGGCGGCCACCGCAGGCGCCGGCGCGTCGAGGATCGCCTCGAACCCGGGCGGCTCGAGCTCCTGGTGGAGCCTTCCGGCAACCGGCGCGTCTGCGCCGCCAGCGCTCGCCCCGGTCGCCAGCGCCAGCAGCGTTCGTTCGATCCGGCGCAGCAGAGCGGGCGACACCGACGAGCCCGCGCCTTCGAGCAACGCCACCACGGACGCGGTCGCTCGCTCGAGCGCTCGGCGCCGCGACTCGATCGCGGAGCGGCGGTCCTCGGCCGATCGCGGGTCGCGGAGCGACGCGCGCAGAGCGGCGCTCGCCTCCGCGATCTCGGCGAGGCCGTTGCTCTCGAGATGCAAGCGGTTGATCGCCCAGGCCACCGCGGTGGGCTTGCGCAGCGCCTTCACCCGGCGCGACTCATCGGCGGCGCCGGAATCGCGCAACCGCTTCGCCAACGCGTCGCGCCGCGCGGTGAACTCGCCCAGGGGCGCTGAGTGGAGAGCGTCGAGCTCGGCCTCGAGCCCGTCCGCTCCTCGATCCCCGGTCACGAGGAGGCGCCGGCGGGTCCGACGCGCTGCAGTAGCAACATGGTGCGATCGTCGGCGAACGGGATCTCGCCCACGAAGTCACTCACTTCGTGCTGGATCGCTTCGGCGAGCTCGGCGATCGGCAGGCGGAAGTTGCGGGCGTAGGCGCTGCGCAGTCGATCGAGGCCGTATTCGTCGCCGGCCTTGTTCTCGGCCTCGGTGATGCCGTCGGTGTAGATCAGCAGGCCGGCGCCCGGCTCGAGCTGCACCTCGCGCCGCTCGTAGGTCGCCTCCGGCAGCAGCGCGATCGGCAGGCCGCAGGTGGTGAGGTCCTCGATGGTGCCGTCCGTGTGCACGAGCAGCGCCGTGTTGTGGCCGGCGTTGGTGTAGGTGAGGCGGCCGGTCGCGGGCTCGAGCACCGCGCAGAAGGCGGTCGCGTACTTCTCCGGCGGCGTGCGCTTGTAGAGGCGGCGGCACAGCTGGTCGCAGATCTCGTCCGGCGGCGCGCCGCTCTCGATCGGGGCCGCGGCCAGCGCCTCGAGCGACGCGGTGACGAGCGACGCCGCGATGCCCTTGCCCGAGACGTCGGCCATGAAGAGGACGCACTCGGCGTTCTCCTTGCGCGGGACGACGACGTAGTAGTCGCCGGACACGCCGCGCGACGGAATGTTGCGCCCGAGGATGGACCAGCCCGCGAAGGTGGGCAGCGTCTCCGGCAGCAGGCTCGCCTGGATGTGGCGCGCCAGCGCGAGGTCGGCCTCCATCTGGCGGCGCTGCGCGTCGCGCTCGAGGAGCTCGATGTTCCGCAGCTTGAGCGAGGCCACCGCGGCGAGCGACGCCAGCAGCTCCATGTCCTGCTCGACGAACTGCTTGACCGCCACCTTCGAGTTGAGGACGATCATGCCGATCGGCTTCTGCTCGGAGAGGAGCGGCGCCGCCACCATCGAGCGGATGCCGGACATCATGATGCTCTCGGAGGCGGCGAAGCGCTGGTCGGTGGCGGCGTCGAACACCAGCGCCGCCATGCCTTTCTCGAGGACCTCCTGCACCAGGGTGCGCGACAGCGGGATGTCGGTCGACTGCCCCGGGAGCGCGCGGCTCGCCGCCTGGTAGTACTGCCCGTCGCTCTCCTTGAGGTAGACGACCCCCTGCTGGGGCCGCAGGTGCTCGAAGATGCGGTCGAGGATCATGGTGAGGAGCGCGTTCTCGGTGAGCGAGCCGGCCACCGCCTCGTGGACGTCGCGCAGCGTCTCCAGGCGCTGGGCGTAGCGGCGCAGCGCCTCGGCGCTGTCCATGTGCTCGGTCGAGGAGCTGATCTCCTCCTCCAGGAGCTCGGTGGCGGGACGGAAGATGGTAGCGCCGATGCCGCTG
>DATAFT010000285.1:0-3745 GCA_036257295.1 Thermoanaerobaculia bacterium | reverse complement strand
CAATCGGGAGTGGCGCGCGGAGATCTTTCCCGACCTTCTTGCCAACGGTCTCCGCGTGTGCGCGTGCTGCGCCGGGCTCGCATGCGAAGCGCGAGTGCTACGATCGCCGACGTCCATCGAATCGACCGCCTACGAGGAGCGCGCCATGACCGTCGATGCCCACCAGCTTCGAACTCTGCAGGACGTTCGCGGCATCATCGGCGAAGCTCACCGCTCGGTCACCGTCAAGGTGAGCGATGCGCTCGACGGCATGACCGTCGACTTCATCGCGCGGGCTCCGTTTCTGGTGTTGGCGACCTCGAGCGCAGACGGCGTGGCCGACGTGTCTCCGAAGGGGGACCAGCCCGGATTCGTGCTGGTCGAGGACGAGCGCACTCTGCTGGTCCCCGAGCGCAAGGGCAATCGAATGATCCTGAGCCTCCAGAACATCCTGGCCAATCCCAAGGTGGCGTTGCTGTTCATGGTGCCCGGGACCGACGAGACACTCCGCGTCCAGGGCCGCGCCACGCTCACCAGCGAGCGGTCGGTGCTCGAGCGCTTGACCGCGCGTGGTCAGCCCGCGCTGCTCGCCATCCGGCTCGAGGTCGAGACCTGCTTCTTTCACTGCGCCAAGGCGTTCCGTCGCTCTCAACTGTGGCAGCCGGCGACCTGGCCCGAGCCCCAGCGCGTCTCGTTCGGCAAGCAGCTCGCTCCTCGGCTCGGCGGCGGCGACGAGCTGGCGAAGCAGATCGACGAGCGGATCGAGGCCGACTACCGCGATAACCTGTGATGGCCCAGAGCTCCGCACCGGAGTGGGTGCTGTATGTTGCGATCGCCGCGGTCCTGGTCGTGCTGGCGCTGCTCGGCGCCGTGCTGCTCAAGAGCCGCCCCTTTCGCAACGGCGACGTGTTCGTCGCCAGCCGGCTGACGCGGGGCAACCGCATCTTTCCGACCCAGGTGGCAATCGGCCCGACCAGCGTCACCCAGTACAAGCCGCAGTGGTTCGGGCGCGAGGAGCAGTCGATCCACATCAGTCACGTCTCTTCGGTCACCATCGACACCGGCGTGATGTTCTCGAACGTCATCATCGAGACCAGCGGCGGCTCCGAGCCGATCCTCTGTCATGGGCACACCAAGGCCGACGCGGTGCGGATGAAGGAGCTGATCGAGAGCATGCAGAACGAGCGGCTGCGCGCCCCGCAGGCGGCGGCGGGCGCCGTCGCGCGAGATCCGGAAGCCACCAAGGTCTGTCCCTTCTGCGCCGAGACCATCAAGGTGCAGGCGGTGGTGTGCCGCTATTGCGGCCGCGACCTGCCTGCGGCATGAGCCAAGCGCCGCTCTGGCGGCGCGGAGGATCCAAGCACCATCAACATCTGGAGGTTGGCCATGACGAGCAAGAAGATTCGCTGGGCGTTGTGCCCGCTGACGGCTCTGGCGCTCGCCGGCTCGCCGGCGGTGGTTGCCCAGCAAGACGCCGAGCACCAGCACGATCACGATAACGCCGCGCCGAGCGACCTCGGGACGGTTCACTTCCCGATCTCCTGCGATGCCGGCGTGCACGCCGACTTCGATCGCGCGACGGCGCTCCTGCATTCCTTCGGCTACGAGCTTTCGGGGGACGCGTTTCGCGCCGTCGCGGCGCGCGATCCGCGCTGCGGCATGGCGTGGTGGGGGGTGGCGATGACCTACTACCACCCGCTGTGGGCGCCCCCCTCGCCCGAGGAGCTCACCGCCGGCCGTGAAGCGGCGCAGCGCGCATCGTCGATCGGCGCTGGCACCGAGCGCGAGCGCGCGTACATCGACGCCATCGCCGCGTTCTACGCCGACGCCGACAAGACGCCACATGGCGCGCGCGCCGGCGCCTACCGGGACCGGATGGAGGCGCTCACGAAGCGCTTCCCGGATGACAGCGAGGCGCGGATCTTCTTGGCGCTGGCGTTGCTGGGGACCGCGCCCGCGAACGACGCCTCGCTCGCGCAGCAGCGCCGCGCCGGCGAGATCCTGAATGCCGAGCTGGCGAGCCAGCCCCAGCACCCGGGCGTGGTCCACTACCTCATCCACTCGTTCGACTATCCCGAGCTCGCCGACCTGGCGCTGCCGGCGGCGCGCGTCTACGCCGAGATCGCGCCGGCCTCGCCCCACGCGCAGCACATGCCGTCGCACATCTTCACGCGGCTGGGCCTGTGGCCGGAGTCGATCCGCTCCAATCTCGACTCGGAGGCCTCGGCCAACGCGATCGCGGCGAAGAAGAAGCTGAACGCGACTCCCTTCGACGCCCTCCACGCTCTCGACTATCTCGAGTACGCCTACCTGCAGACCGGACAGCTCGACGAGGCGAAGAAGGTGATGGAGCGGGCGCTGCGAAACGCGGCGGTGGACCCGACGTTCGCCGCCGGCTACGCGGTTGCCGCGATCCCGGCGCGGTACGCCCTCGAGCAGCGGGCGTGGAAGGACGCGGCCTCGCTCGCGGAGCCGAAGGCGGTGTTGCCCTGGGACCGCTTCCCCTACGCGCTCGCGTCGACCCACTTCGCCCGCGCGATCGGCGCGGCGCGTCTTGGAGACGCGACAGCGGCGAAGAGCGCGGTCGAGGCCATCGCGGGGGTCCGAGCGCAGCTCGAGGCCAAGCCGATCGGCGGTCCGTACGACTGGACGCAACAGGTGGAGGCGATGCGACTGGCCGCGGCGGCCTGGGTGGCGCACGCGCAGCGCAACGACGACGAGGCGCTCGACCTGGCGCGCCGCGCCGCCGATCTCCAGGATCGCGTCGGCAAGCACCCGGTGACGCCGGGCGAGCTGCTTCCCGCGCGCGAGCTCCTGGCCGATCTCCTCGCCGAGCTCGGGCGCGACGCCGAAGCGCTCGTAGAGTACGAGGCGACGCTGCGCTCCAACCCCGGCCGGCTCAACGCGCTGCGTGGAGCGGCGCGCTCAGCGGCGAAGGCAGGCAAGGCGTCGAGAGCCCGCGAGCTCGAGGATGCGATCGCGTCGCAGCTGGGGGTGAGCTCCGGCGGCTAGCCCCACGCGCTCACCGGAACTCGACCCTCACTCCCACGCGAAAGACCCTGGGCGCCACGATCTCGCGCACGAAGTCGGTGGTCGCGGTCTCGAGGCGCGTCGAGCGCTCGACCGGCGGCGTGCGGTTGAGGATGTTGAGCGCGTCGAGCGAGATCGTCACCGCGGAGTGGTCGCCCATCAGCCGCAGCTCCTTCTCGGCGCGGACGTCGAGCTGATGCACGTTGTCGAGCCGCAGCGGCGAGTCATCCTCGTCGGTGGCTGCGACGCTGCGCGTCTGGCCGTCGCTGCCGAGGACGTCCTCGAAGTAGAGAAGCGGGTACCCCTCACGGCCGTGAGCGAGGATCGAGAGCCCGATACCGGCGCGCGCGCGATAGAGCCCCGCGATCGTGTAGTCCCACCGGCTGTGGAGATAGACGCCGCGCTGGTCGGGGAACACGGACTCGGGGGCGAACGGCGCGTCGTCGTTGTCGTCGAGCCCCAAGGTGTCGGTCGGATCGTCGAGCGCGAACAACTCCGGTTCGACCGCTGTCGTCTCTTCGCGGACATTGCCGTAGGCGCGGAACTCCCAACGATTGCGTAGACGGCGCTCCAGCCACACCGTGGCGCCGAAGTGCTCGAGCTCGCGACCGCCGTTGGCGAGGCGCTGAGTACCGACCAGGTCGAGGTCGGGGCGCAGTGCGAACACCGGGACGGCGTAAGAGCCGCCTTCGGGGAGGGTGCCGGTGGCGACGGTGTCGGGCAGATAGTCGTCGCG
>DATAFT010000276.1:0-1573 GCA_036257295.1 Thermoanaerobaculia bacterium | reverse complement strand
CGCTTGAGCGGCAGCTCGAGTGCGATCCGCAGGTACATGTCGATGTCGAGCGCGTTGTGGTGGGTGCTGAACGGCCGCGCGGCGGCGCCGCCCGCCGCGGCGTCCAGCACAGGGGTCTCCACCTCGGTGAAGCCGCGCTCGTTCAGCGTGCGCCGCACCGAGGCGATCGTCGCCGAGCGGATGTCGAAGGTGCGCCGCGCCTCCGGGTTGACGATCAGGTCGAGGTAGCGCTGGCGCAGGCGGGTGTCGACGTCGGTTAGGCCGCGGTGCTTGTCGGGGAGGGCGCGCAGCGACTTCGTCAACAGGCGCCACTCGCGCACCGCGATCGAGAGCTCGCCCTTCTTCGTTCGCATGCCGGTGCCCTCGACGCCGATCCAGTCGCCACGGTCGAGGTCGCGCACTCGCGGGTCCTTTAGGAAGAGCAACTGGACAGTCGCCGTCTGGTCCTTGAGATCCGCGAACACGAGCGCGCCGTGGCGGCGGATCAGCATCACTCGCCCGGCCACCCGGACGGCGGTCTGGGTCTCCTCCCCCGCCGCGAGCGCGTCGAACTCCTTGCGCACCTGCGCGAGCGAGTGGTTCTCGTCGAAGCCGTAGGCCGGACCCACGCCCGCCAGCAGGCGCTCCTGCTTCGCCAACCGCCTCGCGCGCTCCTGGGCCAGGAAGTCGCGCTTCTCGCCCGAGTCCATGGCGGGGCACATGCTCGTTCGCGCCGCGGTCTCCGTCAAGCTGCCCAGGTGGCAGACCGCCTCGAGACGATCCTTGTCCAGGCGCGGCGCGACCGAAAACGCCTCGACGGCGCGGCGATGGGGGCGTTCAGCCTGACGACGCTCGGGATCGCCAGCGTGGTCGGCGCCGGCATCTTCGTCACCACGGGCACCGCCGCCGCGCAGTACGCCGGGCCGGCCGTTGTGATCTCGTTCGTGCTCGCGGGGCTCGCCGCCGCGTTCACGGCGATCTGCTACGCCGAGCTGGCGGCGATGATCCCGATCGCGGGCTCCACCTACTCGTACGCCTACGCCGCCTTCGGCGTCTTCCTCGCCTGGTTCATCGGCTGGGACCTGCTGCTCGAGTACCTGTTCGCGGCGTCGACGGTGGCGGTCGGCTGGGCGGGCTACGCGGTGAGCTTCCTCGGAACGATCGGCATCGACGTGCCGAACGACATCGCCTCGCCGCCGTTCGGCAGCGGCAGCGGCGTCCTGAACCTGCCCGCGCTCGTGGTCGTGGCGGCCACCACGGCGCTGCTCGTGGTGGGCACCCGGCAGTCGGCGGGCGTCAACAACGCGATCGTCGCCCTCAAGATCGTGGTTCTGCTGCTGTTCGTGGCGGTCGGCGCGTTCGCCGTCGACAGCTCGAACTGGACGCCCTTCGTGCCGGCGAACGAGGGGAGCTTCGGCGATTTCGGCGCCTCGGGGATCATCCGCGGCGCGGGCGTCGTGTTCTTCGCCTATGTCGGCTTCGACGCTGTCTCGACCGCTGCCGGCGAGGCTCGCAATCCTCAGCGAACCGTCCCGGTTGGGCTGCTGGCCACCGTGTTGATCTCGACACTTCTCTATGTGGCGATCGGTCTGGT
>DATAFT010000269.1:0-2732 GCA_036257295.1 Thermoanaerobaculia bacterium | reverse complement strand
GTGAGCGAGGTGAAGACCACGATGCTGCCGGCCGGCGCTTCGACCGGCACCGCGCCCGGTGGGTTCTCCTCGAGGCAGCGGTAGCCGAGCGGCGTCGACCAGTGCTCGAGCGTGCCGAGGCGATGGAGACCGGGGACCACCCACGGGCAGCCACTCTGCTCGGTAGCGTCGGTGAGCGCGATCCAACAGGTGAGGTAGCACTGCGGCTCGACGAAGTTGTAACCGTTGTCCTGATGCCACGGGAACGGCGCTTCGGTGCCTGGCTTCTTGTAGACCGCCTGGTCCCAGTACAGGCGGACGTCCGGCCCGAGCAGGTCGCGCCCGAGGTCCTGGAACACCGGGCCGGCGCAGAAGTCGCGGAGGAACGGCGAGCGCAGCACGAGGTGCACCGTGAACGTGATCTCGTCGGCGCGCGCGATGAACCGCTTTCCACCTTGCTCGCGCAACGCCGCCTCGACCCGCGCCTCCCACGGATCGATCTCGGCGATGACGCGATCGATGGTGGCGCGGTCGAACGCGCCCTCGAGCAGGAAGTAGCCGTTCTCGTTCCAGCTCCGAGCCTGTTCGGCGCTGATGCGGCGATAGGGGCCGGGTAACGAGGACCACTGGAACCCGGTGTTGCGCGCGTGGGGTCGAACGTCCATGGCGCGATCCTACAGGGCCGGGCTGGCCCGTCCCCGGTCGAGGTGGGGGCCCGGGCGTGCGCGCCGCTATCATCGAGGCCCGCTTGACGTCGCAACCCGCACCAGCGTCCCATCGCCCGCTCGATCACACCGCCGACGCCGGGGTCGAGATCGATGCGCCCAGCCGTGAGGCACTGTTCGTCGAGGCGGCGATCGCGCTCGCCGACACGCTGACCCCGGTCGAACGCGTGGGCTGCACGGTCGAGCGCGTGCTCGAGCTGGAGGCGGCGAACGACGAGCTGCTGCTGGTGGACTTCCTCAACGAGATCCTCTTCCTGTTCGAGACCGAAGGTCTCGTCTTCGCCGCTGCGGTGGTGCTGCTCGAGGGCGGCGACGAGTCGTCGTCGCCGGTGCGGATGCGCGCGGTCCTGCGCGGCGAAGAGTACGATGAGAGCAAGCACGCGCTGCGCACGCTGATCAAGGCCGTCACCTACCACGGCCTGCGCGTCCAGCGCGACGGCGAGCGCTACACGGGGCGCGTCCTGTTCGACCTCTGATCGGCGCGCGGCGCGGACGTCATGGTCAAAGTGCAGAGAATCGACGAAGTGCGCTGGCGCATCCCGCGCGAGAACGGAATGCGGGTCGATGGCATCGTGTATGCCGGCGACGGCATGATGGACGACATCCGCCAGGACAAGAGCCTCGAGCAGGTGGCGAATGTCGCGCACCTTCCCGGCATCCTGCGCGCGTCGATCGCGATGCCCGACATCCATTGGGGCTACGGCTTCCCGATCGGCGGCGTCGCCGGCATGGACGCCGACGAAGGTGTGATCTCGCCCGGAGGCGTCGGCTACGACATCAACTGCGGCGTCCGGCTCCTGCGCTCCGATCTCAGTCGCGTCGACCTGCAGGGTGCGCTGGTCCCCGTGGTCGAGGCGCTCTACCGGAACATCCCGACCGGCGTGGGGCGCGGGCGCGCCCACCAGCATCTCGGCCGCGACGATCTCCGCTCGGTGCTGCGCCGGGGCGCGGCGTGGGCGGTCGAGCGTGGTCTCGGCGAGCCGGACGACCTCGAGGCGCTCGAAGACAATGGCTGCTTCGAGGGCGCGGACCCGGCGCAGGTGTCGGACCACGCGCTCGCGCGCGGAGCCGATCAGCTCGGCACGCTGGGGTCCGGCAACCACTTCGCGGAGGTGCAGTACGTCGACGAGATCTACGACGCGCCGGCGGCGCGCGCGTTCGGGCTCGAGCTCGGCACGGTGACGATCATGATCCACAGCGGGTCGCGCGGGCTCGGCCATCAAGTCTGCACCGATCACCTCAAGACCATGCTCGCCGCCTCGTCCAGGTACGGGATCGAGCTCCCCGATCGCCAGCTGTGCTGCGCGCCGATCCGCTCGCCCGAGGGCGAGCGCTACCTGGGAGCGATGGCGGCGGCGGCCAACTTCGCGTTCGCCAACCGCCAGGCGATGACGCACTGGGTCCGGCAGAGCTTCGCCGACGCGATGGGCGGCGGCGACGCCGCGCCGCGCATCGACGTCGTGTACGACGTGTGTCACAACACCGCGAAGTTCGAGACCTTCACGCTCGACGGCGAGCGCCGCCGGGTATGCGTGCATCGGAAGGGGGCGACGCGGGCCTACCCGCCCGGCCATCCGCAGGTGCCGGCGCAGTACCGCGAGGTGGGACAGCCGGTGCTCATCCCCGGCGACATGGGCCGTTACTCGTTCGTCCTCGCCGGCACGCAGCGCGCGTACGACGAGACCTTCGGCTCGACCTGCCACGGCGCCGGCCGGCGCATGAGCCGGGGGGCGGCGAAGAAGGCGGCGCGCGGCCGCCGCATCCTCGACGAGCTCGCCGAGAGCGGCGTCGTGGTGCGCGCGGCCGGACTCGGAACGGTGGTCGAAGAGATGCCCGAGGCCTACAAGGACGTGGCGACCGTCGTCGACGCGGTCGAGCGCGCCGGCATCAGCCGCAAGGTGGCGCGCCTGCGGCCGATGGGCGTGATCAAGGGCTAGTGGACTGTAACAAATGAATGATTAGTGGTAGAGTCCTCGGCATGAGAGGACCCACGATCGCCTTGAACGAGGAAGAGCGCGGGGAGCTGGA
>DATAFT010000153.1:0-7902 GCA_036257295.1 Thermoanaerobaculia bacterium | reverse complement strand
AGAGCTCAAGGCGGAAGGCCAGGAGGCTCCGAGAAAGCAGGAGGCCCCGAGGAAGCGACGATGACGACCACGCCGGAGATGGAGAAGCGATCCGTACCCACACCTCCCGCGACGCAGCCATCGAACGGCGCGACGCGTGGCGCCACGCAGCGCGAGCAGGTTCTGGTGCTCGACTTCGGCGGCCAGTACACGCAGCTCATCGCGCGCCGCGTGCGCGACAGCGGCGTCTACTGCGAGATCGAGCCGTTCGACCTGCCGGTCGACGAGATCGCGCGACGCCGCCCGATCGGCATCATCCTCTCGGGAGGACCGGAGAGCGTATACGCCGAAGGCGCGCCGCGCTCGCGGCCCGAGCTCTACGAGCTCGGCATCCCGGTGCTCGGGATCTGCTATGGCATGCAGCTAATGGCGCACCAGCTCGGCGGCACCGTCAGTGGGGCCGAGGGACGCCAGTACGGGCGCACCGAGATCCGCGTCGGCGAGCGCGGGACGCTGCTCGCCGGCCTCGAGGAACGCGAGACGGTGTGGATGAGCCACGGCGATCACGTCGCCGCGATGCCGGCGGGCTTCCACGCCGGAGCCGCCACCGACACCGCGCCCATCGTCGCCTTCGAAAACCCGGAGCGCGGCCTCTACGGCATCCAGTTCCACGTCGAGGTGACCCACACCGCCTGCGGCCTCGCGGTGCTGCGCAACTTCCTGTTCGGCGCCTGCGGCGCGCGCGGCGACTGGCGCATGGACTCCTATCTCGACGAGGCGATCGCGACCGTGCGCGAGCGCGTCGGCCGCGACCGCGTCCTCTGCGCGCTATCGGGCGGCGTCGACTCCTCGGTGCTTGCGGTGCTGCTGGCGCGCGCGGTGGGCGATCAGGTGCGGGCCATCTTCGTCGACCACGGGCTGCTGCGTAAAGGAGAGCGCGAGCAGGTGCTGGCGAGCGTGCGCGATCGTCTCGGGGTGCCGGTCGACGCCATCGACGCCTCGGCCCGCTTCCTCGGCGCGCTCGCCGGTGTCGACGACCCCGAGCGCAAGCGCCGCATCGTCGGGCGCGAGTTCATCGCGGTCTTCGCCGAGGAGGCGCGCCGGCTCGAGGGAGTGCGCTTCCTGGGCCAGGGCACGCTCTACCCCGACGTCATCGAGTCGGTATCGGTCAAGGGACCCTCGGCGCAGATCAAGACCCACCACAACGTGGGCGGCCTGCCGGACGACCTGCAGTTCGAGCTCATCGAGCCGCTGCGCTTCCTGTTCAAGGACGAGGTGCGCCGGCTCGGGCGGGAGATGGGGCTGCCCGACGAGATCGTCGGGCGCCATCCCTTCCCGGGGCCCGGTCTCGCGGTGCGCGTGCTCGGCGAGGTCACCGCCGAGCGCGTGGCGATCCTGCAAGAGGCCGACGCCATTTTCATCGAAGAACTGCGCCGGGCCGGTTGGTACCCGAAGGTGAGCCAGGCGTTCGCGGTGCTGCTGCCGGTGCGCAGCGTGGGCGTCATGGGCGACGGCAGAACCTACGACAACGTGGTCGCGCTGCGCTCGGTCGATACGCAGGACTTCATGACCGCGGACTGGAGCGACCTGCCCCGCGACCTGCTGCATCGCGTCTCCAGCCGGATCGTCAACGAGGTGCGCGGCGTCAACCGCGTCACCTACGACGTCACCACCAAGCCGCCGGGCACGATCGAGTGGGAGTGACGGCAACCGCGGCCGCGCGCTACCAGCTGGTCACGCGTGCCGGCTGCCACCTCTGCGACGACATGGCCCGTCTGCTCGACGAGGTGATGCGCCGGCGTGGCATCGACTTCGAGACGATCGACGTCGACGACTGGGTGGCCGGGGGCGACGCGTTGCGCGAGCGATTCGGCGACGTGGTGCCGGTGCTGCTTCGCGACGGTATCGCCGTCGCCAAGGTGCGGCTCGACCGCGCCCAGCTCGAGCGGATCCTCGACCGCAGACGTTAGAGCGGATCGGATCGTCCAGACGCGACAAGGGCCGGCGCGTCGGCCGGCCCTTTCTCGGGTCGAAGGCGGGGAGCAGGCAAGCTGCTCCCCTACGGGAGGCGGTAGCGAGCGAGGGCTCGCCAATGGCTACATCTGGGTCGATTGCGAGACCACCAGCCACTTGCCGTCGCGCTTGGCGAGGCCGAAGTTGAGTCCCAGCGCCCCGAACGCGCCCTCGAGGTTGACCGGGCCGACCTTGGCCGTCTCACCCTCGACCGCGATGGTCATGGCGTCGGTCTTGACCACGATGCCGTCGAGGAAGCCCTGGTCCTTGGCGCCGTTGAGGAACGCCACGGTAGCGGCCTTGTCGCCGTTGTCCGAAGTGAAGTCGTCGGCGTAGTAGCTCACCATCTTGTCGACGTCCTTGGCGGTCAGCGCCGCCATCACGTCGATCATCATCTGCTGGATCATCTCCTCGTCGGTCGGGGCCTTGACCTTGGCAGCGCCCCCTCCGCCGGTCGTGGAGGCACAACCGACCATTGCCACGATCAGCGCGGCGACCACCAGGCATTGCGATACACGGTTCCACGTCTTCATTGCGACTCCCATCGTTGTGAAATGGCAAAGGGCCGGTGCGACCCCGCTCTTTCGGTTGGACCTCGACGACTATATGCCCCGGTTCCGGCGACGGTCAACCGAGCGGGGCGGGCGTTGGACTGACTCCAGGTACGTCGCCCGGCGCGCTGGGTTGCACCGGATCGGCGAGACGGATCGGCGCCAGCCGCTGCGGGTCCTTGCCGAGGATCCGCAGCAGTCGCTCGCTCAGCATCCGCTGCTGCGCCTCGAGCTCGTCGGGGCGCTCGATCGGCAGCCAACCGCCGGCCATGGTGCCGTGGCCGCCCCCCTTCCCTTTGTGGCCGAGCATGCGCCGCATGGCGCGTCCGGCATCGGCTCGCGAGTTGGTGGTGCGCAGCGCGAGCCAGATGCGGTCCTCGTAGGGACCGGTGGCGAGGCACCAGGTCTTGCCCTCGGTGCGCAGCAGCAGATCCGCGATCTGCGGCACGTTGTCGGGCGTCGGCGTTTCGGGCAGGTGGCAGATGATGACGTTGTCGACCCCCTGCATGCGCTCGAGCGCCTGGTGCAAGGTGCGGAAGTAGCTGGTCGGCAGGTTCGGGTGCTGGATGCGTCCCAGCGCCCGCTTGTTCACCAACGGGTACAGGTAGTCGTAGAGATCGTGGTCCGCGCTCTGACCCTCGCGCCGGAAGTCCTGGGTCTCGGTGCGGATCGCGTAGATCAGCGCGGTGGCCAGGGTCGGCGACGGCTGGAGGCCGGCCGCCAGCATGTACTCGGTCAGGATCGACGCGGTGGCGCCGTACTCGGGTCGGATGTCGGCGAAGCCGGCCTCGAGCGATTCCTTGCGCGGCGGGTGGTGATCGATGACGACGTCGGGCACGACCGAGACCGGCAGCTGGTTGTTGCCGGTGCGCGGTTGGGTGTCGACCAGGGCGAAGTGTCGATAGTTCTTCCAACTCAAGTGCCGGACGCGGCTCAGCCGCAGATGGAGTGCGCGCACCATCTCGGCGTTCTCGGCGCGGCCGATGATGCCGCCGTAGCCGACCGTGGCCGAGACGCGGTAGCGGCGCTTGAGGACCTGGGCCAGCGCTGCCGCCGAGGCCAGTGCGTCGGGGTCGGGGTTGTCGTGGGTGAGGATCAGCCAGCGCCGCCGGGGCCGTGAGGCGACGTAGGCGTCGAGCCTCTCCAGCGCGGCCAGAGTGGTCGCCGACGGGGTGGGCGCCGCGCCGGCGGTCATCGAGCCGGATGTTACGATAGCTTCGCCGCAGGCCCTCGAACCTCCCTCGACCGAACCAATGCTGCGCGAGATCTTCCGTATCGGGCCGCTGTCCATCAGCCCGTTCGGAGTGATGATGGTGGTCGCGTTCTTCGCGGCCTACCTGCAGCTGCGCCGCAACCTGCTCCGGCTCGAGATCGGCGACGACGAGGACGCCAGCGCGATCCTGCTGGCGGGCGCGCTGGGCGGCATCCTCGGAGCCAAGATCTACTACGCGATCCTGTACCAGGACTGGCGGCTCCTGTTCGAGCGCTATGGGTTGGTCTGGTATGGCGGTTTCGTGCTCGCCACACTGGCCATCCTCTGGACCATGCGCCGCCGGCGCCTCCCTCCGTGGCTCACCGCCGACGCCATCGCGCCGGCGCTGCCGCTCGGTTACGCGCTCGGGCGCGTCGGCTGCTTCCTGGTCGGCGACGACTACGGCCGGCCCACCGATCTGCCCTGGGGCGTCGAGTTCCCGGTCGGGCTGCCGCGCACCGACGTCGCCAACCTGCGCGATCAGTTCGGGATCGACTTCCCGGCCTCGATGCCGGGCGATCAACTGGTGGCGGTGCACCCCACGCAGCTCTACGAAACCCTGATCTCCCTCGCCATCTGGATCGGGTCGCTGCGCATCCTCGCGCGCTCGAAACGCCCCGGCACCACCGCGCTCGCCGTGCTCGGTCTGCTCGCGCTCGAACGCTTCGCGATCGAGTTTCTGCGCGCCAAGGACGACCGATTCCTCGGGGGCTTCACCGTGGCTCAGGCGGTGAGCGTCACTGTGATCGCGATCGTCGCGTTGCTGTGGGCTCGCCGGCCGCGGGCGAGCGGGGCGCGCCAGCCGGCACGCTCGGCGCGATGACGGCGCGCCGTCCGCTGCGCCTGCTCTCGATCGCCGGGTCCGATCCGAGCGGCGGCGCCGGCCTTCAAGCCGACTTGAAGACGTTCGCGGCGCACCGGGTCTACGGCATGGCCGTGGTGACCGCGATCACGGCGCAGTCGACCACGGGCGTGCTCGCGGTCGAGCCGGTCGCGCCCGATTCGGTCGAGCGCCAGCTGCGCGCCGTGCTCGACGACATCGGCGTCGACGCCGTGAAGATCGGCATGCTCGCTACCGCCGAGACGGTGACGCGGGTGGCGCGCTCACTCGACGGCTTGGCGCCCGAGGTGCCGATCGTGCTCGATCCGGTGCTGCGCGCCTCGGACGGCACTCCGCTGATCGAGCCGGGCGGCCTCGAGCGGATGGCGAGAGAACTGGTGCCGCGAGTCGCGGTCCTCACCCCAAACCGGGCCGAGGCGGGCGCGCTGCTCGGGCGTACGGTGACCAGCGAGCGCGAAGTGGCGGAAGCGGCGCGCGAGCTCGCCGCCCGCGGCCCCGCGGTGCTCGTCACCGGCGGCGACGCCGGCGGTGACGAGGTGGTGGACGTCCTGGTCGATCGCCAGGGCAGCGCGACGGTGTTCAGAGCGTCGAGGCTACGGTCACGTTCGACCCATGGCACCGGCTGCACGCTGTCGGCGGCGCTGGCGGCGCGGCTCGCGAGCGGGGCCGAGCTAGCGGCCGCGGTCGGGGAGGCGATCGACTACGTCCGCCGCGCCATGGATCCGGGGCTCGACCTGGGGCGTGGGCGGGCGCCCCTCGACCACGGCGCCGGCGGCGGGTAGTGACCGCCAGTGGCGGGTGGCGATTCGACCGCCGCCCCCGGCCGTCCTTTCAGCGGGCTATATACTTCTGAACACATGAAGAGGAACTTGCTCGTGCTCCTGAGTGGACTCGCGCGCCCCTCGATCCTCCTCCTCGCCCTCGTTCTCCTGGCGCTCGGCCCCGCCAACTCGCAGGACCGGGTCAAGCCCCCCCCGCCCGGAACCCCCATGGGCCAGCCCAAGCCCAACGACGACGCCTCGTCCAAGGTGGAAGCGAAGGACGAGGCCGCCGAAACCGAAGAGGACGGCCCCTTCGGCGAGACCATCTTCGTGCGCGTCGTCAACATCGACGTCTTCGTCCGCGACAAGGACGGCAACCCGGTCACCGGCCTCACCCAGGACGACTTCGAGCTCTACGAGGACGGCAAGCCGATCACCATCACCAACTTCTACGAGTACAAGGAAGGCAAGGAAGTCAAGGAGGAGGAACCGGTACCCGAGAAACGCGAGCGGCCGCGTTCGCGTGACGAAGTCTTCGAGTCGCATCCCGGGCTCGCGACCAGCGACGTGCCCGAGGACCAGCGCCTCAACCTGGTGGTCTACGTCGACCAGCAGAACATCACGCCGATCAGCCGCAACAAGCTGTTCCGCTACCTCCGCCAGTTCCTCAACACCAAGCTCGATCGCGACGATCGGGTGATGCTGGTGACCTACAACCGATCGCTCAAGGTGGTGCGGCCGTTCACCACCGACTCCCAGCTGGTGGCCGACGCCACCTACGAGCTCGAGAAGCACACCGGCGGCCGCAGCACGCAGAACTCCGACCGCATCGACGTGCTCAAGGAGATCGACGAGGGCCGCGACTGCCAGATGTCGTTCGGGCGCGCCAAGCTCTACGCCGAGAACGTCTTCAACGATCTCCAGTTCACGCTCGACGGTCTACGCCTGGCGATGGATCAGCTCGCCGGCGTCCCCGGTCGCAAGGCCGTTCTCTACGTCAGCGAAGGCCTGCAGATGCGGGCGGGAGAGGACATCTTCTGGGCGATCGACGAGCGCTACCGCGACGGCGACAACACCCAGGCTGGTGTCGGCGGCAGCGACTGCTCCAATGCGATCATGGAGAGCTTCCACTACGACGCCAGTCGCCGGCTCACCGACATCGCCAACGTCGCCAGCGCCAACCGCGTCACCATCTATACCGTCGACGCCGCCGGCCTCCGCATCGGCGGCTTGCGCAGCGCCGAGTTCGGGTCGATCGGCCTCTCCACCAACATCGAGTCGATCTACACCAGGAACCTCCAGGACACCTTGATGTTCCTGGCCGACAAGACCGGCGGCAAGTCGATCGTCAATACCAACAATTTCCTCGACGGCCTGTCATCGATCGGCGCCGACTTCGACAACTTCTATTCGCTCGGCTTCCAGCCCAGCCACGCCGGCACCGGGCGCCGCTACCCGCTCGAGGTCAAGATCAAGAAAGAGGTCATGCGTGCGCACAACATCAAGGACAGCAACATCCGCACGCGCGACAGCTACCGAGACAAGCCGCTCGAGCAGGAGATGGGCGACGCCACTCTGGCCGCCCTCACCTTCGGCTTCGAGAGCAACAACCACAACCTGAAGCTCGAAGTCGAGGACATGATCCAGGGCGAGAAGGGCGACTACACGGTTCACCTCAAGATCATGGTTCCCATCGACAGCCTGCAGCTCTACCCCCTGGGCCAGAGCGAGACCTGGGAAGCGCGCATGCGACTGTGGGTGCAGGCGATCGACGGCCAGGGCCGCACCTCGCCGGTGCAGGAGCAGCGCTGGACGCTCGCTCCGGCGATCCCCACCCAGGACCTCGAAACCGTGAAAGAGAAGTACACCACCTACGTCATCCCGATGATCATGCGCCGCGGCGACCAGCGGGTCGCCATCGCCCTGCGCGACGAGATCAGCGCCAAGACCTCCTACGTCACGAAACACGTCTCGGTCGGTTAGCGAAGCGCTGCTGACGCGGGGGCGTTGTCATGAAGGAATGGCTCGAGCTCTTCCGCAATCTAGGTGACGCGTTCCTCGAGCTGGTCGGCGCCGAGATCGACGCTCTAGCGGCGGATCTCCAACGCGGCGGACGGAACGCCGCGCGCGCGGCGCTGCTGATCGCGATCGCGTTCGCGCTCGCCGTGCTGGCGTGGTCGCTGTTCACCGTGGCGCTGATCTGGGGCCTTTCCACCGTGATGCGAGGGTGGCTCGCTGCCCTGCTGGTGGGTGCCGTCTATGCCTTGGTCGCGATCGGCTGCACCGCCGCCGCGCGCCGGCGCTGGCGCGAAGTCGAGGCGCCCCTCGACACCGTCAAGCGTCGCTGGAGCGAGCAGAACACCTGGTTCCGCGAGCGCCTGCTGGCGCCGGCTCCGGAGGAGAAGGACTCGCCATGACACTCGAACCGAGGAACGAGACGGCGCCTCAGGCTGCGCTCGACGCCAGCCGCCGGCTGGTCGAGGATCGACTCGGCGCGCTGCGCCA
>DATAFT010000144.1:0-12757 GCA_036257295.1 Thermoanaerobaculia bacterium | reverse complement strand
GCCCGGGGGGACGGGAGGGGCCGGGCATGCTGTGCCCAAGCGACGCGATCTTCTGATCTACCTGGCCGCCGTCGCGGTGGCGGCACTGCCGATGGCGGTGAGCTATCGGCGGGCGCCCGACGCCTTCGCTCAGGGACACTTCGCCACGCGCTTCCTGCGCGGTCCGGGTTGGGTATCCACCGTGGCCGGCAACTTCGTCAAGGCGCTGCTGGCGTACGTCACGCGGGGCGATGTCAGCTATCGCGGCAACTCGCCCCTGATGGCGCACGTCGACATGCTGGCTCTGGTGCTCGCGATCATCGGGTCCATCTACTGGCTCAAGGCTCCCAGCGGCAGGAAGTGGGGCGCGATCCTGATCGGCGGCTTCCTGCTGATGCACCTGCCATCGATCCTGGTGTCGAGTCTCGAGGTGCCGAGCGCCGGCCGCTCGATCGCGGCGGCGCCCTTTCTCTACATCCTGAGCGCGAGCGGCATCTGGTGGATCGCCGAGACGGTGCAGTACCGTTGGAGCGCGCGGCGCGCCGCGGTGGTGGCGGTGTCGCTGCTGCTCGCGCTCGCCGCGCTCAACGCGCACCGCTACTTCGTGCGCTACATCGGGACCCTGCCGTACGGCAATACTCACATCGCCCGCGCCATCACCGGCTTCGTCGACCTGCTGCCGTCGAACACCAACGTCTACATGGTCGGGCCGCCGTGGTCGCCCGGCGGCATGCCGGAGCCCAAGAGCATCCGCTACAACATGCGCGCGCCGGCGCGTTTTCGCGAGCAGCCGATCGAAGACCTCACCTGCGCCAGTCTCGCCACTATCGAATTGCCGGCCGTCCTGGTCTGGTCCTACGAGACCGAGCTCCCCAGCCCGGGCTTGAGCGATTGCGCCGCCTACATTCCAGCCCAGCTCTACACCAGCGACCGCGACCTGCCGATCTTCCACGCCGCTGCGGTGCGCCGCGATCGCGCCGCTGGCGACGCCTTCACGGCGCCGTTGCCCGCGATCGCCGCCGCCACGGGCCGCGAAGACGACGCCACGCGCCCCGCCGAACCGCCGCCCCCGACCGTTTGGCGCACCGCGCAGCTCGACCTCGCCGGACTCAGCGCCGAGATGCGCTTCATGCCGATCGACATCGGTGGGCCGGAGTACCTGACCGACGGCGATCCCTCGACCGTGATGCGCGGCGCCGGCGACAATCCGTTCACCGTCGAGCTCAGCTTCGCGCAGCCGGCGCGCATCGACTCGTTCAGCTTCGACCTCGGCTTCATGCCCGAATTCAACGTCGCGGTTACGGTCGTCGCGCCGGACGGCGCCACCACCACGGTGACCGATCACCAGCGGCCGGAGCCGGGGACCGCGCCTCGAAGCGATCTAGCGCTGCCGAACGGGCCGCTCGAAGTGGCCTCGGCGCGCATCACGATCGAGGACATCCGACAACTACCGGCGGAGGGCTGGCACATCCACATCTTCGAGATCCGGGTCGGGCAGACCGCGGCTCGACCCGCGCCCAGTCGCCGATGACGGAGCAGCTGGTGAGCGCGCCCGACGAGATCTCCCCGCCGCCAGGGGAGACGGTCGGAGATCGACCGACTCAGCTGCCGCGCCGGCGCAGGTTTACTCTGCCCATCGCGGTTCTGTTCGTCGTTCTCCTCGCCGGAGCGTTCCTCCGCTTCTACAACCGCGACTGGGACGAAGGAAAGATGCTGCATCCGGACGAACGGTTCGTCACCGTTCTGACCGGCAACCTGAAGACTCCCGACTCACTGGCGGAGTTCTTCGACCCGTCGCGATCGACGCTCAATCCGTTCAACAACGATTGGGGCCACGCCTACGTCTACGGCACGCTGCCGATCTTCGTCGTGCGCTATCTCTCCGAGCGCCTCGACGGCGCCTGCGGGCCGGAGCCGTCGTTCCCGGCCAAGGTGGCCGCGCGCCTCCTGCTCGGGTCCGAGGTGATCGACAAGTGCCAGGGCGACTTCATCAGTCGCTGGTACCCGGGCATGGTGGGCCGGACTCTGTCCGCCACCTGCGAGGTGCTCTCGCTCCTGGTCCTGTTCCTGTTGGGCCGGCGTCTGTTCGGCGACGTCGTCGCCGCCATCGCCGTGGCCGGCAGCGCCTTCGCGGCGTTCCAGATCCAGCAGGCCCACTTCTACACCGTCGACTGCGCCACCAATCTGCTCTTGATGCTGACGCTCTACTTCTGCGCTCGGCTGATCGTCAGGGATGGATTCGGGACCGCCGCCGCGATCGGCGCAGCGCAGCGCCCGGCAGCCTTTGCCGGAGAGAGCGGTTGGCGGTCAAGCGTGCGGCGCGCCCGCTTTGCGGTGCGGCGAGTCACCTCTCACTGGTCGTTCGACGCGCTCATGGCGGGCATCACCTGCGGCTTGGCGGCGGGGAGCAAGCTCAACGCCGTCCTCCTCGTTCCCGTCATCGTGGTGTCGATCGCGGTCGCATTGCTGCGCGACACACGATTCGGCCTGCGGCCGCTGGCGCAGGCGATGGCGGCGCTGGCGATCGCAGGCGTCGGCTGCTTCGCCGCGTTCCGCGTCGCGCAGCCGTACGCGTTCGTCGGTGCCAGCGAGGAAGAGTGGGCCACCACCGTCGCCGAGTGCGAGGTGCTGCCGCCCGACGCCGACGCGTTCACCCGCATCTGCCACTACGGGCTGCGGATGCCGGAGTCGCTGCGTCCGATCTTCGCGGTGTCGTCGCGGTGGGCGACGCAGCTTCGTGGCATTCAGGCCTACGTGTCCGGTGAAGCGGAAGCGCCGTTCACCCATCAGTGGGCGAACCGGATGGACTACGTGTTCCCGCTTCGAAACATCCTGTTCTGGGGCCTCGGTCTTCCGCTCGGCATCGCGGCGATGGCGGGGTTCTTCTACATGCTGCGCCAGCTCGTTCGCGGCGACCGGTACTGGGCGCACCTCATGCCAGTGATGTGGGTGACGATGGGGTTCCTGTCGTTCGCCACGGTCTCCGGCAAGACCATGCGCTACTTCCTGCCCATCTACCCGATGCTGGCGTTGTGCGCCGCGGTCGGTCTCTATGCGCTGTGGGACCGTCGGCGGTCGGTCGGGAAGGCGTTGACGGTGTCGGTGATCGTCCTGACCGCGGCCTGGGCGTGGGCTTTCTTCGCCGTCTACCGCGAGCCGGTCACCCGCATCACCGCTTCGCGCTGGATCCTCGAGCACGTGCCGTCGGCGTTGACCATGACCTGGGACGGTGGCGCCGCCATGGCCAACGCCGCCGTCAAGAAGATCGTTCTCGCGCCGGGACAGGACGCCGTCATGACGCTGCAGTGGAGGCGCAGCGATTTCAAGGACCGCAGCGAGATAGCTTCGCCCACCTTCGTCCTGCCGCGCGTCGATGGAGTCGCCACCGCCCGCGCGCGGCTGCTCGAGCCGGGCAACGACGTACCGATCGGCGAGACCGCGGTGATGCTCGCCCCCGGCGCCGTCTCCTTCACTCTGCCGTCCGCGATCGTGCGCCCCGATCGCGAGTACCGCCTGGTGCTCGATCAGGCCACCGCGCCGGTGGTCGCGCGCACCAGCGTGATCGCGACCGAGCACTGGGACGACGCGGTCCCCACCGGCATCGACGGTCGCGATGCTCTGGGCTGGTACTACTCCTCACTCAGCTCGAGCTCGGACGGCCAGATCCAGAACTACGCGGAGGACGCTCCTCCCAAGGTCGAGATGATCCTCGACTGGCTCGACGAAGCCGACTACATCAGCATGTCGTCGAACCGTCTCTATGCCTCGATTCCGCGCCTGCCCTGGCGCTTCCCGCTCACCACCGAGTACTACCGCGCGCTGATCGAGGGCGAGCTAGGGTTCGAGCTCTACGCCGACTTCGCGTCGTTTCCTCGACTGGGCCCGTTCGTCTTCAACAGCCAGGAGCTGCCGCAGCGCCTGCGCTACAGCGACGCCACCGAGGTGCGGCTCGCCGGCATCGTCGTGCCGTATCCGCCGGCCGAGGAGGCATTCAGCGTCTATGACCATCCACGCGTGCTGCTCTACCGCAAGACCGCGGCCTACTCGCGCGAGAGCGCGCGCGAGGTGCTCGACAAGTACGACCTGACGCGTGTCATCCGGCAGCGGCCGATCGATGCCATCAACTCGCCGCGCGGGTTGATGTTCGACGAGCAGACGCGCGCGGCGCAGTACGCCGGCGGCACCTGGACCGAGATCTTCCCACCCGACTCGGCGCTCAACCGCTCGCAGGGCCTGGCGTGGCTGGCATGGGTGGCGCTCCTGTTCGGCATCGGCGTCGCAACCTTTCCGATCGTGTTCATCGCTCTGCGGCGAAACGGCGAGCCGGTGTTCGTCGATGGCGGCTACGCCCTGGCCCGCATCCTCGGTCTGCTCCTGGTGGCCTGGACGGCGTGGCTGCTCGCCAGCGTGAAGCTCGCCGCATTCACCGCCACCACGATCTGGGCTCTGCTCGCGCTGCTGGCCACCACCGGCGGGATCATCGCCGTGCGGCAACGTCGCGACCTGGCGCGCTTCCTGCGCGAGCGCTTCTGGCTGGTCGCCGCATCGGAGCTCGTTTTTCTGATCGCGTTCGGTTTCTGGTCCTGGGTGCGGATCGGCAACCCGGATCTGTGGCACCCGGCGATGGGCGGCGAAAAGCCGATGGACTTCGCCTACCTCAACGCGGTGCTGCGCTCGACCTGGTTTCCCGCCATCGACCCCTGGTTCGCGGGCGGCTACATCAACTACTACTACTTCGGGTTCGTTCTGGTGGCGGCACCGATCAAGGCGCTCGGTATCGCTCCGCAGGTGGCCTACAACCTGGTGGTCCCGATGTTGTTCGCGCTGACCGCGAGCGCGGCGTTCGGCATTGGCGCCACCGCGCGGCGTATCCTGGGCGCCCCCGCCGCTTCCCCGAACGAGCGCGTCCCCCTGCTGCCGACGCTCGCCGCCGGCGTGGCGTCGGCGATCTTCGTCGTGCTGCTCGGGAACCTCGGCGAGATCGGCGTCCTGGTCCCGGCGTTCCGCGAGCTCGCCGGGGACGGCCAGTCGTCCTTCCCCCTGATCGAGGGCTTCTTCCGTTGGTTGGGTGGCGCCGACCTGCCGATCCGGGCGGAGTGGCCCTACTGGAACCCGACGCGGCTCACGCCCCAGGTCTCGATCGCCGAGTTCCCTCAGTTCACGTTCCTCTACGCCGACCTGCACGCGCACATGATCGGGATGCCGATCGCTCTCCTGGCGCTCGCCTTCGCGATCGCGCTCGCGGCCGGGGCGAGGCGATGGCCGACCGTGGTGCTGGCGTCGCTGGTGGTGGGGGCGATCTGGCCCACCAACACCTGGGACTATCCGATCTACCTGCTCCTGTGCGCCGGAGCGATTCTGCTCAACGCCGTCTCGGCGCCCGATCGCCGCTGGCGCCGGACCATCGGCGCGTTGCTGGCGATGGGCGCGTTCGGGCTCCTCACGCGCGTCCTCTTCATTCCCTACTTCGAGCACTTCGGCAACGCCTACGGCAAGATCGGCCGGTTCGAAGGTGAAGGCACGCCGCTGTGGGCGTACCTGGTCATCTGGTCGACGTTCCTCCTCCCGGTCACAGCCGGGCTGGTCGCCGAGCACACTCCCGCGGTGCGGGCGATTCGATCCCGGTTCCGTTCGTTGAAACCGCGCCGCGCCGGCGCCTCGATGTACCTGGCGATCGGCATCGCGGCGCTGGCGACGATCGCGACCGCCGTGCTGATCACTCGTGGCGTCACCGTCGCGCTGATCGCCGTGCCGTTGACGGTCGCAGCGCTCGCCGTCGTCGCCCGGCCCGCCCCCGCCGAACGCAGGCTGCTCTGGTTGGCGATAGCCGGCGCCTGCGCGCTCAGTCTCTTGGTCGAGCTCTTCGTGCTCGCCGGCGACATGGGGCGCATGAACACGCAGTTCAAGGCCTACCTGCAGATCTGGCTGCTGCTCGCGACGATGGCGGCGCCGCTCCTGGTGCTCGCCGTCGAGCGCCTCAATGCGCGCGTCAGAACGGCGCGGGCTCGAGTGCTGGAAGCACTTCGCGAGCAGCGCGTCCCCGACGTGGCCGACACCAGGGCATCGCTCAGTGCGCGGCTCCTGCGCCTCGGCTTCCTGCTGCCGGTGGGCACCACGTTGCTGCTGGCGGCGCTCTACCCGATGGTCGCGATCCCCGCCAAGATGGGCGACCGCTACGTCCCCGAGGCGCCGCGCGGCCTGGACGGCGCCGCTTACATGCGACTCGCCAAGCGCCACGAGGCGGGCGACAACCGTACCGCGCCCGAGATGCTGCTCGAATACGACTACGACACCATCGAGTGGCTCGAGCGCAACCTGCGCGGCACGCCGATCGTGCTCGAGGGAACCACCGGCGGCTATCAGTACCGGTGGGGCAATCGCATCTCGATCTACACCGGGCTACCCACCGTGGTGGGCTGGGAGTGGCACCAGCGCCAGCAGCGCGCGGCGTTCAACGACAGAGTCGTCTTCGACCGCAACGCCGACGTCGCGGAGTTCTACTCGACCACCGATCCGGAGCGGGCGATGCTGCTGCTGCACCGCTACGACGTCCAGTACGTGGTGCTCGGTCAGCTCGAGCGCGCCTACTACGATCCCGCCGGCCTCGCCAAGTTCGACGAGCTCGAGCGAGCGGGCCGCCTGCATCGCGTCTACGAGAACCCGGGCGGCGCGGTCTTCCAGGTTGCTTCCGCCCGCTGATCGCCGGAACGCTAGCGCGCTGGCTCGGGCAGCTTGATACCCATGCGGCCGGTGTTGTCGGAGCGCGCCAACAGGATCGGCGTGTGCTCGGCGAAGTACTCGTCGACTGCCTTGCGCGCTCCCTTCCAGAAACCGTAATCGTCGACGATGAGCACGCCGTACGGCGCGAGGCGCGGGTACAGGTGCTCGAGCTCGTGGCGGGTGGAGGAGTACCAGTCGGTGTCGAGCCGCAGCAGCGCGATCGAGTCCGGCATGGTGAGCGGCACCGTCTCTTCGATCGGCCCCTGCACGTAGACGACGCGGTCCGCGGGAAACGACGTTCTCGCGAGGTTGGCCTTCACGTCGTCGAGCGATCCGTAGCACCAGCGGTTGTGGTCGGCCCTCTGCGCGCGCTCCCAGGTGGGCCTCGCGGGCTCACCGGTGAAGCTCACGTCTTCGACCGTGGGCTCGGTCATCCCGGCGAAGGTGTCGTAGAGGTAGAGCCGGCGGTCGGTGGCGCCGCGCGCCGCGAGCGTCATGGCGGCGCACATACAGCTGCCGCCCCGCCAGACGCCGCATTCGACGACGTCGCCCGGAACCTCGCGATCGACGATGTGTCGCACCGCCTGATAGACGGCGTAGAGGCGCTCGATCGACGCCAGACTGAACGGCGCGCAGGCGCGGTAGATGCGCAGGAACTCCTCGTCGAGCGGCTCGAGCGGCGCCAGCGTGACGCCCACCTTCGCCAGACGCTGGCGCAGGCGTAGCCCCTCCCACATGCTCTCGACGGCTCGGCGGATCATCGGAGACCCGCGGCCGCGGCGGTGCGCCCGGCGTCGACCCGGGCGAGCACGCACAGATTGAGCGTCGATCTGCCTTCGGGCTCGCTCATCACGTTGCGGCGGTCGAACAGCTCGAACAGACGTAGTCCGACGTTCACCGGGTTCCAGGCGCTGCCGCGCCGGCCGTTGACGCTGTAGCGATCGGCGGCGGCGGCCATGCCCTCGGGCAGCATGCCGGCTTCGAGCAGCTCCTTGCCCAGCCCGTAGACCAGGTTGTGGATGAACGGAAAACAGTGGTGAGTGAAGGCGCGCTCCTCGACGATCTCGAGGCGCGCGGCCGCGACCAGGCGACGCAGCTCGGCGCGCGTGTAGAGGCGCACGTGGTTGGCCCAGATGCCCGAGAGCAGACCGGTGCGGATCCTGGTGTGGAAGACGGTCTCGAGCGTCTTGTTGATGGGGTCCCACCAGAACGGATAGTCGGCGTTGGGGACCGTGATGGCGATCAAGCCGCCGGGTCGCATCGAGTCGGCGACCGAGGACAGCGCGGCTACGTCGTCGTTCACGTGCTCGAGCACCTCGCTCAGGATCGCCTTGTCGAATCGTGCCGCAGCGAACGGAAGCCGTTCGAGGTCCGCTCGCACCACGTGAATGCCGCGGCGTCCGGCGTGCACACGCTTGGCCTTGGCGGCGATCTCGGCGTCGAACTCCACGCCCCACACCTCGGCGTCGCACACGGCGCGCAGGAAGTTGAGATAGAACCCGCGCCCGCAGCCGCCGTCGAGAATGACGTCGCCGTCGCGGGGCTCGAGCCACTCGAAAATGGTGATCACCCGCCGGCGGTACGCCATGTCGGCCTCGTTAGCGACCATCCGCTCGATGACGGCGCGATCGACGGCGCTCGCCGTCTCCGAGCGCTCGAGTTGCAAACCTGGTCTCCGTCGCAGACCTAGGAGCGCACTGCGACCTGGCGCTGTGCGCCGGCGTAGACGGCCCGCTCGAACAAGCTCTCGTAGGCGGCGAACGTCTTGCCGGGGTCGAAGAGATCGAAAGCGAAGGCGTGGCGCTGGCGGTAACGGTCGCGATTGCGCGCCACGCTGACGATGCCGCGGGCGAGCGCCTCGGGGTCGCGCGCCTGCACCAGCTCGCCCATCCCGGTGACGCGCACTATCTCGCGCGCGCCGGGGATGTCAGCGGTCACCAAGGGCGTGCCCGCGCGCACCGCCTCGATCTGGGTCGACGGGAAGCAGTCGGAACGGCTAGGCAGCGCGAACACGTCGATCATCCCGTAGAAGTCGGCCATCTCCTGCGGATCGCGAATCAGACCGAGCATCGTGAAGTGGTCGCGGTGCCGCTCCAGCTCGCCACGATGCGCCTCGTAGAACCGCTCGTATGGGATGTGGTGCTCGCCGGCGAACACGAAGTGAGCCTCCGGCAGCTCGCGCACGATCTGCGGCACTGCCGCGAGCAGGAAATCGAAGCCTTTCTCCTCGACGAAGCGCCCGGCGAATCCGATCAGAGTTTTGCCGTCGAGGCCAAGCCGACTGCGCCACGCCCGCACGCGCGCCGGATCGGAAGGCGGCAGGTCGACCGGCGCGTAGATGAACTGCAGCTTCGACTGTAGCCGCATGAGCATGGCGCTCGAGCGACTGTAGTCCTCGGTCTGCGCGATGACTCCGTTGGCGAGACGTCCGGCGAGATAGGTGGTGGTCCGGTAGAGCCACTCCAAGGGAGCCTTGTGCGGACCGGCCGGCAGCACCAGGTCGCCGTTGTGGGTCAGAAACACGGCGGCGCCGCGCAACCGAGCGATGGCGGTGGCGGGAAGCACTTCCGGAAACGGGATGTGAATGCTCACCCCGTCGATCGATCCGACCATCCGGGCCAGCCGAGGCAAAAAACCCAGAGCGATCGCCGACCTGCTTACCGTGAGCGTGGCGTTGACGCGGTGGACCCGCACGCCGTTGACCGTTTCCTCGCTCGCCAGTTGAGGGTCGTGGCAGGTGGTCAGCACCGAGACCTCGTGCCCGCGGGCGGCGAGACCCTCGGCGATGCGCCGAGCATAGGCGGTGAGCCCCGTCCAGTGCGGGTGGTAATAGGTCAGCAGGAACAGGAGGCGCACCGCGGCGCGATTGTAAGGAAGCGCTCCGGCACGGTCAAATTGGCAGCGCGTCCCGCGCGGCCGACCAGGGCACTCGGCGGGATAGATTCGCGCGCATGCGCGAAGCGACCCGCGAGCCGGCGATCTCCGCGCCGCCGGCGGCCGGCGCCTCCGGCTCGGCAAGGCGACAGGATTGGATCCCGATCGCATGCGGGGCCACCGCGCTGCTCGTGGCCGTGGTGGCAGTGATCGCCGCGCACCGCCACCGACCACCCCCCCAGAGCGAATGGGGTGCGGTGGCGCTGTGGGCGGCGTCGATCGGGCTCACCCTGGTCGCGTGCCGAACGCCACGCGCCGAGCGCGCGCCGCGCCTCGATCGCGGGCGCGCCGACCTCGCGTCCCTCGCCGCCCTGCTCGTCCTCGGCGCCTCCCTCCTCCTACCCTGGCTCGAGATCTACCCACTCGAGATAGCGAGCGACCCGCCGCGCGACAGCGGGGTGCTCACCCAGGCCATCGCCCGCAGCGACGCCAGGATCTTCCAGTACGGCTTCTTCAACGGGTTCAGCTTCGTCATGTCCGCGACCAACGCGCCGTTCTATCTCCTGCTCGGCCCCTCGAGCCTCGCCTTCAAGGGACTGGCGGCGGCGCTCGGCATCGTCACTCCGATGCTCCTCTACCTCCTCGCGCGGCGCTATCTGCCACTGTCGCACGCGCTGGCAGCGGCGGCGCTCATGCTTTCGGTGCCCGCCTACATGTTCTATGCGCGGCGCGAGCCCGTTCACGCCTACAACCCATTCTGGATGGTGGTGCTGCTCGCGGCCGTGATGAGGGTCGAGGAACAGGACGCCAAACCGAGGACTTTCGGCGTCCTGGGTCTGGTGGCCGGCGTCACCGTGCACTTCCACGCAGCCGTCAAAGCCGCCGGCTTCGCGGCGCTGGGCGTGTGCGCACTGCTCGCGATTGCGAGAACGGTGACCGGCAAGCAGACCTGGCGGCGACTGCTAGGAGGCGGAGTCGCCGCCGTTCTGGGATTCCTCATCGGCATCGGACCTCTCCTCCTCGTCAGCGATCTCGGGCTGCTGTTCTCGAGCGGTCGGCTTTCCGCCGGCGCGAGGCTCGAGCCGCTGTTCGTGCTCGACGCCTATCAAAGGTCGCTGCGCGTGTTTTTCGACGAGCCGACTAGGTCGTGGTTCCCCACGCACCAACCGCTGATCCCGTCCGCCACGCTATCGGCGCTGTTCGCCATCGGCGCCGTGTTTGGATTCGTCGCCGTTCCCTTACGCCTCCAGCTCACGCTCGTCTTCTTCGTGCTGGTGCTGCCGCTCACCAACAGCGCGCTCACCGACATCCTCAACGGCGAGCACCGCCTGTCGCCGCTCTTTCCCGCCGTCGGGTTGTTGATGGCAATGGGCCTCGCCGTGCTGCATCGGGCGACCGCGGGGTTGCGCCCGCCGCCGCTGCGCCGTGCTCTGCGCGCCGCGCTCCTGCTCGTGGCCGGCCTCGCAGCCGCGCAGCAGGTCCACGCCTTCTTCGTCGACGAGCAAGCCCGCCACCGCGACCGCTTCGCGGCCTATCTCGTCCATGAAGCCCTGCGCGAGATCGAGCGGACGCCCCGGCTCGATCGTGCTCGCACGCTCTGCATCGGCGGCGGCCCGCCGCTGCATCGGGAGCTCCAGCTCGGACACTACCGCGATGGCTTCAGCTTTTACCGTCCGGGGCAGACCATCCGCGCGGTCGAGGTCGAAGGCGCGCCGGACAACGACATCTTCGTGTCCGCGTCCTGCAAGCCGTTCGACGGCGGCGCGGATTGGAGCACCCGCACCTTCTGCTCACCCCGCCTGCGCTTCGTTTGCCCGGGAGCGGAGGTCCCATTCCGCGAGCTGCGCATCCACGTCGATCGCCGGCCCGAACTACCGCAGGACCAAGGCGGCGCCGTCGCCGACAGCGCCGAAGCGGCGGCGGCGTCCACACTCGATTTGGCGAACACCAAGGCGGTGCGCGCCGGGCCCCGTTCGCTTCGACGCTCGACCCGGCTGGACGTCGCGGCATTGCGCGCCCGTTCGGCGGTCAACATCGAGGTGAACGATCAGACCTTCCTGCCTCATCTCGATTCGCAGTTCGACGGCGACACGTTGTGGCCGTCTCGCAGCGATGGCGTCAACCCGCTGGTGTTGACCCTCACGTTCACCGACTCGATCCGACTCTCCGCCGTCCGCGTCTTCCCCACCGCATCCACCTACCAATGGGCGGTCGAGGCGCGAGCGGGCGAGCGCTGGTCGCGACCGTCGGTCCGGGCTGCGGAGTGGTCTCAGATCGATCTGCGCGAGCCGGTCGAGACCACCACCGTTCGCATCGAGCTCCTGCGCCTCGAGCGCGACGACAACGTGCACCTCTCGGAAATCGAGCTCTACGCCGCGCCGTAGCGGCTCCGGCCGACGGCCGGCCCGACCGCTATGGGACGACCGTCGAGGCCGACGCGGGCTCGACGCCAGAGCGCGAAGCGAGCCATCGGCAGTACATGCGATCATCCGCCGGCACCGGCAACTTCCGCCACACCCAGTCGGCGCCGTCGAGCGGGACGCGGCCGGCGACGACCGCCCCCTGCGGAGCTCCGCCCTGACTGAGCTGCGCCGGCCCGGCGAACAGGAACGGCGCGACCCGACAACCCCGGTCGCCGCGGTTGCAAGCGCGACGATGCGGTGCAGGACGCGCCGCTCGGCGACACTCCGAGACCACGGCACGAACACTGCGCAGAAGTCGAGGCGAGGCGCTCGACCTGGTCGAACACGAGCACGGCCAGCACGACGAACAGCAGCGCGAAGTTGTCGAACCACCCGTGCCAGTCACGTAGATCGTGATCGGGTAAATCAGGAAGAGAGCGACGCGAGGCGCGGAGACGTGCCCCGGATGCGGTCATAGTTGTCGTAGTAACCGGCGGAAGAGCGCGCGCCTCGCCCACACCCGCCCGTGCTACGAGTAGCCCCCAGGCTGCCTTCGGGGCGAGCGCGCATCCGGGGCGCTTCAGCGCAGCTCGACCTGCCGGATCGTGTCGCGCGTCGCGGCGATCGTGTAGCGTGGGACGCCGCTCGGTTCTACCACCGCCTCGCGCGACGTCGATGTGCTGACCAGCACCAGGCGCGGCGCATCGTCGAACGACTCGCCCGCCGAGGCGACCCACCGCACCGGCACCTCGCGCAGATACCAGGCGAGCACGCCGTCGATG
>DATAFT010000093.1:0-3935 GCA_036257295.1 Thermoanaerobaculia bacterium | reverse complement strand
CTGAGATCGTCGGCGCTCACGCCAACTGGAGAGCACAGCATGCACTGCAGCCTTCGACTGCTCGTGGTCGCGCTGGCCGTCGCCGTCGCATGCACCGGGGAGAAGCCTGAAACGGCGGCTTCGACCCGGCTGGTCGACCAGTTCGCGAAGGCGGAGGTCATCGGATCGACCGAAGAGGTGGCGCCGCCACGCCAGCGGATCGAGTGGTCGTTCGCGGCGGGCGCCGCACCCGCTGCAGGGCCGGCCTGGGACGCCTACTCGGGCGTGGCCGGCCTGGGCGGGCGCGACGGCGGGCTCGCCGGCCGGAGTACCACCACGATGCCGATCGTCCACGTCGAGCGCGAGGCCGATCCGGGCGACGACGATCCGCTCTACGCCGTCGAGCTGCGCGCGCGCGTCTCGGCCGGCGCCAACCTCGGAGTCCACTTCTCCGGCGATCCGCCGCCACCGGCCGCGCAACTGACCGGCGACTTCGAGCTCCAGTCGTGGGGACACTCGCCGCTCAAACCAGGCAAGGACTTCGTCACCTACACCATGACCAGCCCGAGCCTTCTCTCGGGCTCGGGGATCCGGCACGTCTTCGTTCGACCCACCGACGTCGCCGGCGCCGACTTCGCGATCGAGTCGGTGCGTCTCGTGTTTCGCAGCGAGCAACTGGCCGCGATCAAGTCCGGCGTGAGCTGGCAGGGCCTCGGCGAGATCTACCGCGAGACCGTGGTGGCGCGGGCGCCGGACCAGATCCGCTTCAGCGGGCTGGCGCTGCCCGTGGACGGCTGGCTCGATCTTGCGCTCGGCACGATCACCGGCCATCCGGTCACTTTCCACGTCCGTCTCGAGGCGGATGGCGAAACCACCCAGCTCCTCGAGCGCACGGTCACTACGCCGAACGTCTGGCAGCCGGTCGACATCGATCTCTCCGGAGTCGGCGGCCGCGAGGCAACGCTCGAGCTCGCGCTCGAGTCGGACGCACCGGGCACCATCGGGCTCTGGGGCTCGCCGGCGATTCGCTACCGCGGCCCCCCGCTGACCACCGCCGAGCTGCCGCGATTGGCCGACCAGACGATCGAGCCGCCGCAGGGCGTGATCCTGATCATGATGGACACCATCCGCGCCGATCACCTGAGCGCGTGGGGCTACGATCGCGAGACCACGCCCACGCTCGAGAGCATGGCGCAGCACGGTGTCCGCTTCGCCGACAACCTGTCGCAGGCGACCTGGACCAAGGTGGCGGCGCCGTCGCTGATGACGTCGCTCTATCCCTCGGCGCACACCGTCGCCGCGTTCTACGACCGGCTGCCGGCGTCGGCGCAAACGTTGGCGGAGGTGTTCCGCGCCGCCGGCTATTCGACGCTGTCGCTGTCGTCGGTGCTCTTCACCGGGAAGTTCAGCAACATGCACCAGGGGTTCGAAGAGCTGCACGAGCAGACTTCGCTGCCCCCCTTCCCGTCGAAGGACGCGACCAAGACCAGCCGTTCGTATCTCGACCGCTTGTTGCCCTGGCTCGACCGCCATCGCTCGAGCCCGTTCTTCGTTTACTTCCATGCCACCGATCCACACGACCCGTTCGAGCCGCGCGAACCGTTCGCGCAGCGCTGGCTCGATCCGGCAGCCGGCCGCGAGCTGCTGGCCGACCAGGCCAAGGTCGCGAAGGTGATCGAGCACCCGTTGCTGCGGCTCTTCATGATGCCCAACCGCGCCGAGCTGGAGAAGGCGCAGATCGACCCCGAGACCTACATCGAGCGCGAGCTCGGCTGGTACGACGGCTCGATCCTCGGCTTCGACGTCGAGCTCAAGCGCCTGCTGGAGGGGTTGCGCGAGCGGGGGCTCGAGCAGCGGACGCTAGTCGCGTTCGTCGGCGATCACGGCGAGGAGTTCCTCGAGCATGGCGCGACCTTTCACGGCCAGAGCGTCTACGGCGAGCTCACCCACGTCCCCATGCTCCTGTACTGGCCCGGGACGCTCCCGGAAGGTCTGACGATCGAGGAGACGGTGGAGACCATCGACCTGATGCCGACGCTGCTCCAGCTCGCGGGCCTCGCGCCGCCAGAGGGCATTCAGGGCCAGAGCCTGGTGCCGCTCATCGCCGCGCGCGGCGATCTCGCCGCCGCCGGCCGCGACGGTTGGCGGCGGCGCCCGGCGGTGGCGGAGAAGGCCGACATCTCGGGCACCGGCGCCGGCAACCCGGCGAGCGATGCGCTCGAGGCATACGCCATCGTGAGCGATGGCTGGCGGCTGATCCACAACACCAAGAACCGCGAGGAGCGTCCCGAGTTCGAGCTGTTCGATCACGCCAAGGACCCGCTCAACCTCACCAACGTCGCGGCCGATCACCCCGACGTAGTGGAGCGGCTGGCGAAAGAGCTCGACGCCTGGAAGCGCGCGACGCTCGCTGGCAAGTTGGAGGCGAGCGGTGCTGGCGATGCGGCGCTGAGCTCGGAGGAGATGGAGAGGTTGCGCGCGCTCGGTTACCTGTGACGCCGCCAGACGGGGTTGATCGGAGCGAGCACGGTCAGTAGCTGCGTGGCATCCCCAGCACGTGTTGCCCGATGTACGCGAGGATCAGATTGGTCGAGATCGGCGCGGTGCGGATGAGCCGGGTCTCGCGCCACTTGCGCTCGACGTCGTACTCGCGCGCGAAGGCGAAGCCGCCGAAGGTCTGAAAGCAGGTCTCGGCGGCGTTCCACGACGCTTCCGAGGCGAGCATCTTCGCAGTGTTGGCTTCGGCGCCGCAGGGTTGGCCGGCGTCGAACAACGCGGCGGCCTTGCGCACCATGAGATCGGCCGCCTCGGTCTCGGCCCATGCGCGCGCGATCGGAAACTGGATGCCCTGGTTCTTGCCGATCGGCGCATCGAAGACGACGCGCTGGTTGGCGTAGTCGACCGCCTTGCGCAGGAACCAGCGCGCGTCGCCGAGCGCTTCGGCGCCGAGCAGGATGCGCTCGGCGTTCATGCCGTCGAGGATGTAGCGGAAGCCCTGGCCCTCGGCCCCGATCAGGCTGTCGGCGGGAATGCGCAGGTCGTCGAAGAACAACGCGTTGGTCGAGTGATTGATCATGGTGTCGATCGGGCGGATCTCGACGCCTTTGCCGCGTCCGGCCTTGAGATCGACCAGGAACGTCGACAGACCGTCCGACCGCTTCGCGACCTGATCGGCGGGCGTGGTGCGCGCGAGCAGCAGCATCAGGTCCGACTGTAGGGCTCGGCTGGTCCAGATCTTCTGGCCGTTGATCACGTAGCTGTCGCCGTCGCGCACGGCGCGCGTCTTGAGCTGCGTGGTGTCGGACCCGGTGGTCGGCTCGGTGACGCCGAAGGCCTGCAGTCGCAGCTCGCCCGACGCGATCTTCGGCAGGTACGCGCGCTTCTGGGTCTCGCTCCCGTGGCGCAGCAGCGTTCCCATCGTGTACATCTGCGCGTGGCAGGCGGCGGCGTTGCAGCCGCTCGAGTGGATGGTCTCGAGGATCACCGCCGCGGCGCGCAGCGGCAGTCCGGAGCCGCCGTACTCCTCGGGGATCAACGCCGCCAGGTACTCGTGCTCGGTGAGCGCGTCGACGAACGCGTGGGGATACTCCTTGGCGGCGTCGAGCTTCTGCCAGTACTCGCCGGGGAACCGGTCGCAGATGCGGCGGACCGGCTCGCGCAGCATGGGCCAGTCTTCGCCGAGCTCGAGGGTGAGGCGGGGCGCTTCGGCCATTGCCAGCTCCGTTCGGTGGATGACGTCTTCTTCACTGGAGGCGGGGACGAAGTCTAGGTCAGCGGCGGAGGAGCAGGGAGGCAGCACAATTGACTTAGTCGATGACTTAGTCTATTCTCGGCGCGTGAAGGAAGTCAGCGTTCACGAAGCCAAGACCCATCTCTCGCGCTTGTTGCGGCGGGTCGAGAACGGCGAGGAGATCGTGATCTCCAGGGGCGGTAAGCCTGTGGCTAAGCTCGTCTCC
>DATAFT010000061.1:0-2009 GCA_036257295.1 Thermoanaerobaculia bacterium | reverse complement strand
GCCGCGCTGGTCGACGGCGCGATCGGACCGGGCTGCGGCCGATGTAGCGCGGCGGCGATCGAGACCTGGCTCGCCGAGGTCTTCGCCGAGATCGACATCGACGGCAACGGCAGAGTCGATCCGCTCACCGACGGTGTGCTGGTCCTCCGCTTCCTGCTGGGCCTGCGGGGAGCTGCCTTGGTCACCGGAGCCGTGGACCTCGCCGGCTGCACGCGCTGCGACGCGCCGACGCTCGAGATCTTCCTGTGGGGGCTCTCGGTTTGAGGAAGGCGACTAGGGCTCGCTCAGCCGGGACTGCAGCCCTTCGCGCAGCGGGAGCTCGAGCGAGCCGTCGAGCCAACCCTTCCCCGGCACGTGATTGACCTCGAGCCGCGTGCCGCCGGGATCCTCGAACAACACCGAGTAGTAGCCGGGAGCCCAATCGTCCTCCTGCGGCGGGTGCACGATGCGCGCGCCCAGCTCGGCGACGAACTCGAACGCGCGATCGACGTCCTCGCGCGATCGCGCCCGCAGACAGAGGTGATGCAAACCCGCGCGACCCTGATCGAACCCGGTGGCGCGATGCCTGGCGTCGGCGGCGCGGATGCCGATCCCGGTCCGGCTCCCGACGCAGTAGTAGAGCGAGTCGGTGCGCACCAGGCACCGCATGTCGAAGAACGGCAGCAGTTTCTCGTAGAACGGAAGGCACGCCGCGAAGTCGGCGACCGTGATGTAAACGTGCGCGATGCCGTTGAGCTGAAGCGGGTCACTCATGGCGCACCGTTCTCGGCGCGAGAAGCCTACAGCGTTCCGGGTGGCCTGGCGCCGCTCACCGCGGTCGGGTCCGCCAGACTTCGAGCAGCGCTTCGACGTCGAGCGGGGGCATCGTAGTCGGCGGCCCTACCACCGTGGTGGCGTTGACCCGCCGCACCTCGGCATCGAGTACCACCAGACCCTGCCGCACCGCATCCTCGGATTCGAGCGCGAGCAGGCGATCGAGCTCACGTTCCACCCGCGCTCGGATCGCGAGCGCGGGCGGCAGGTCGGACAGCCGCTCGCGCTGGATCAGCCGCTTGGTCCACCAGTCGGGGTCGTAGGGCCCATCCACGCCCGCCAGCGGTTTCCCGGCTCCCTCGACGCGGTCGAAGCGGCCTTCGGCCCGCGCTTCGCGGATCTGCCGCTCGATCAGCGACTCCCAGCTCTCGCCGGCACGCTTGCGCTCGGTCATGCCCTCAAGCCCGGACGCCCACTTGCGCCACCGCGGCGTGGAGACTCGCCGCCGCGCTGGGGCGAGCCGCCACCCGGTCGAACCAGGTCTTGACCTTGGCGTGCTTGGGATCGATGCTCTGGCCCACGCCGGCCGCGAAGTCGAGGAAGCAGTAGAGATGGATGTCGGCCAGGGTGAAGCGATTTCCGGCGATCCAGCTCTTGCCGTCCATCAATCCGTCGAGCCAGCCGAGCTTGTCCTGCGCGCACGCCTTCAGACCGGCGGCCGCTTCCGGCAACACCCGCATCCGGTCCTTGAAGAGAGCGAGACCTTCGGCGTAGCGGAAACCGTTGGCCAGCGGCTCGCAGATGTTGAGGTCGACCCGTCGTGTCCACATCCGCGTCTCGGCCTTCTCCTCGGGCGTCGATCCGATCAGGGGCGGCTTAGGCTGCACGTCCTCGAGGTACTCGCAGATGGCGGTGACCTCGCTCAAGTGCTTGCCGTTGTCGAGCTCGAGGGTGGGAAGCTGACCGGCCGGGTTCTTGCCCAGGTACGGGCCGCGTCGGTTCTCACCGCCGCGCAGATCGACCTCCTCGAACGGCAGGTCGATTCCCTTCTCCACCATGAACATGCGGACGACGCGCGGGTTGGGTCCGAGTGAGTTGTACAGCTTCATGACCTCTCCTCCTTCAGAAGGTCTCTTTCCAGGGACGAAGATCGATCTCGTGGGCCCACGCACTGCGCTGCTGGCGGTGCGTGCTCCAGTAGGCCTCGGCGATCGCGTCCGGCGACAGCATGCCGTCCTCGCCGAGGCGTTGCTTCA
>DATAFT010000268.1:0-5760 GCA_036257295.1 Thermoanaerobaculia bacterium | reverse complement strand
ATCGCCGCGTCACCGTCGAGGAGGGCGAGCTGCTGCGAGCGCTCGCCGACGCGCTGCAGTGCCCGATGCCGCCGCTGCTGCCTGGTGAGTCGCTGGCGGCGTGAGCGGCGCCATCGCTCGACGACGCTCGCCTAAGATACGCACGCTGTCAACGCACGACGTTCAGTTCCGCGTGGTCGAGACCGGCGAGCTCACCGATGCCGACCTGCGGCGCATGGTCGAGCTGCTCTCGCTCGCTTTCGGCGGCTGGCCCTCGGTCGCGGCCGGAGTGGAGCCGGCAGCTCACCTGCGTTGGAAAACGTCGAGCCCGGCCACAGTCTGTGCCGCCGTCCTCGGTGAGTCCGGCACGACGCTGGTCACCACCGACACGCCGATGGGGTATCGCATCCGGCTGCGCGGCCACGAGCGCCTGCGCGTCCAGTTCGTCGATCACGCGGTGCGGCCCGACTGGCGGGGGCAGAAGGTGTCGAGCGCCTCGATCGCCTTCCGGCAGCGCGCGGTAGCACCCCGTTACGACCTCTCGATCGCCGACGGGCAGAGTCCGACCATGATCCACCGCGCAGTGAAATTCGGCACCCGCCGCTTCGGCAACGAGATCCACCCGCTCATCCTGCCGCTGCAGCGCCGCCAGTTCGCGGAAACGTGGGCTCGTACCCAGGGTCTCCCCGCCTGGCTGGGGCGGCCGCTGGGAGCGCTCCTCGACGGTCGCGAGAGCGTGCGCGTCCGCCGGCGCCGCCAGCCACGCGGCGTCGACGGTGCGAGCATCGCCGCAGTCGATCGCTTCGAGGACGCGATCGACCGCTTCTTCGCCATCGCCGGCGAGCCCTGGGACCTGATCGTCGTGCGCTCGCGCGCGCACCTCGACGGGCGCTACTGCGACGACCGAGGCGGAACCTTCCACAAGCTCATCGCACGGGATGGAGACCAAGCGATCGAGGGCTACGCCGTCGGCGGCGCGCGCGGAGAGCACGGCTTCCTGGTCGACCTGCTCGCGCTGCCCGGCCGAGTCGACATCGTCTCGGGGTTGATCGAGACGCTGATCGACGATCTCGGCCGCGCCGGGTGTGTCGACCTTCTGTGCTGGCTGCCCGAGCGCCACCCCTACCGCGAGGCGCTTCATCGCGCCGGGTTCCTCGACGCCCGCGAGCTGCCGACCATCACGTTTCGCCCCGCCGGAGCCGATCCCGCGGACCTCGACTTCCTGACCGAGCCCGAGGTGCGGATCCACTTCACACTCGGCGACACCGACCTGGTGTGACGGGCGACGTCGAGCGCAAGTGTCCGTCACCGAGCTAGAGCCGGCCGAGGCGCCCGAGCTGCGCTTCCGCCGGATCGAGAAAGGCGCTGCCACCGATCGCGACGCGCGCGGCGAGCGAGGCCACCTGGTGGACCTGCTGGCTCTGCCGGGTCGACTCGACGTGGTCGCCGGCGCTGGTTGCCGCGATCGACCACCAGCTCGCTAGCCCTGGGCTGCTGGCTGCCGGAGCGACATCCCTATCGCGCGGTGCTCCACCGAGCCGGGTACTTCGACGCCCGCGCGAAGCCGTTCATCACCTATCGGCCGTGTGGCGCTGAGGCCTCTGACCTGAAGTTCCTGGGCGCGGCGTGACACCCGCGTTCACTTCACGCTGGGCGACACCGATCTGGTCTAGCTGGCGATCCGACCCGCGGTCCCGGGCCTAGAAACGGTCCTTGCGGCGGCGGATCTCGGCGAACACCTCGGCGTCCGGCGCATCGGCGAGGCCGAGCCCACGGCGGATGCGGGTGTCACCGGCGCGCAGGAAGGGATTGGTCTCGAGCTCGACGGCGAGTGTCGACGGGATGGTCGGCTTTCCCGCCGCGCGCAGTTGCTCGATCTCAGCGGCGCGGCGTTGGAGCGCGGCGTTCTCGGGGTCGACGGTGAGGGCGAAGCGCGCGTTGGAGAGCGTGTACTCGTGGCCGCAGTAGATCCGAGTCGGGCCAGGCAAAGCGGCGAGCTTGGAGAGCGACTCCCACATCTGCGGCGGCGTGCCTTCGAAGACCCGGCCGCACCCCAGCGCGAACAGCGTGTCGGCGCAGAACACCGCGGCGTCGTCTTCGAACCAGTAGCTGATGTGGCCGCGCGTATGCCCCGGCGTCTCGAGCACGGCAGCAGAGATGTCGCCGAGCTCGAAGTGATCTCCTTCACGCAGCTCCAGATCGATCCCCGGAATAGCGTCGCGCTCCCCGGCCGGACCCGCAATGCTGCACCCGGTCCGGCGCTTGAGCTCGACGTTGCCGCCGGTGTGGTCCTGATGGTGGTGCGTCGAGAGGATCCAGTGGAGCTTCCAGCCGGTCTCGGCGAGCCGGGCCAGAACCGGCGCGGCGTCTCCCGGATCGACCACGCCGGTGACTCCTCGAGTGGCGTCGCGAAGCAGGTAGACGTAGTTGTCGGAGAAGATCGGGAGGATCTCGATCGTGAGCTTGCCCATGGCCGCCCACGATGCCCGGGGGCGCCGCGGGTTGTCAAGCCGGCAGAGGCGGGCCGGCGCGCGTTAGCGGACGCGCGCCCCCGGCACGGCGATCGAAGGGATCAGGCGCTGGCGACGGCTTGCGACCAGGCGGGCTCGTGACGCAGCGACAGCCAGCGGCGCACGAACGCCCAGGGCTCGGTACGGCGGAGCGGGTCGTCGCCCACGAGCTGCTTCACGAAGGAGACGGCTTCCTGGATCGACAGCTTCTTGCCGCGCGAGGAGACCAGGCGGACCAGGGCTTCCCCGTCATCGCGAGGCGGGAAGTGGGCGTGCTGGAGCATGACGTGCGCGAGCGACCGCGAGAACTCCTCGGCACGCTCCTGGGCCATTCCGACTCTGGCGGCGAGCGCCACGCCGGCACCGCGCACGGCTTCGCGGTAGACGTACTCGGCCTGCTCGGAGAGCCCATGGGAACGGGCGAACAGGTCGCGGAGCTGGCGAGCGATGAAGACCACCGACTCCGAAAAGACGCGGGTCTCGACGGTCCAGTGCTCCTCGTATCGCGCCGGAGCTACCCTTTTGATGGCGGCCAGCGTCACCCGCTGGAGCGTGCCCGAGGGTCGAAGCGATTGGGCCAGCGCGGCGGCGCTGGCGCCGATGGCGTCGCCCAGAGCCCCAAGGAGCTCGGCCTCGGAACGACAGCTCGCGTAGAGCTCGCTGTAAGAGCAGTTCGTCCAGATCAGGGGCCTAGCAGTTGTTGTCACTATTTCCGCACCTCGGAGAGCCGCTAGGAGCAGGTGACGTGCCAGCTAAGGGGTCGAGCGCAAGCGACCATAACATAAAGGTTTTGTCCTACAAATCCCAGGGAATTACCCCAATTCCGCCATTCCGTGTCAAACGAAACCGACAAATTTAGTCGAGCCATTGCTCATTTGATGAGCAGATATTTAGAGATAATCGACTTTGCAAAAAAAGCTCGCCAAAGCCGTTCGGCAAAGCAGAACGTGGGCTTGAAGAAACACGCGGCGGCGCGAATCGGAGCCACCAAGGAGAGACGAAAAACGCGCAACGCCCCTCGCGCGTCGACGACGATGGGCGAAAGATGTCGGTCAGGTCGAGGCTGCGAATCGAGCGGCCCAGGTCTCGAGCGCTACCAGAACGCGGCGCAGCAGGTCGCGACTGCGCTCGTCGATGAGCCGGCCGTCCTGGATCTTGTCGCCGGCCTGGCCGAGCATGAACATCGGCGCCGGCAATACGGGAACGGCAAGAGCGGACAGCACCTGTCGGGTCATCGCCTGGGCGAATCGAGTCGCGCCGGGACCCGGTGAGGCGCCGATGATCGCGGTCGGCTTCCCGATCAGGATCGACTTGCCGGGCGGCCGCGATCCCCAGTCGATCGCGTTCTTGAGCGTGCCAGACAGGCCGAAGTTGTACTCGGGACAGGCGATGAGGAGCGCGCCGGCGCCGGCGATCGCGGCTTTCCAGGCCGTCACCCGCTCGGGATCGCCTTCTTTTTCGATGTCCTCGTTGAAGAGCGGGAGGCCGTCGAGCTCGAAGACTTCGATCGCCATCGATTCCGGCTGCAGCTCGATCGCGGTGCTCAGCAGCGCGCGATTGAACGAGGCCTGCCGCAGGCTGCCCGAGACCGCCACCACCCGCAACCGCTCGCCCCCCGCCATGGCGCGCATCGTATCCCGCATGGCAGGAGGCGCCGAGCGGCCATGAGCTCGGGTCGCGTCGACGCCGCTCCTATAATGAGCGCAAACCCACCGCCGGGAGGCCGCCAAATGAAGTTCGGCATCTTCTTCGAGATCTCGATTCCGCGTCCGTGGGAAGACGGCGTCGAGAAGCGCGTCTACGACAACTGCCTCGAGCAGGCGATGGTCGCCGACCAGTCCGGCTTCGACTACTGCTGGGCGGTCGAGCACCACTTCCTCGAGGAGTACTCGCACTGCTCGGCGCCGGAGGTCTTCCTCACCGCGGTGGCGATGAAGACCACGCGCATCCGGATCGGCCAGGGGATCGCGGTGTGCGTGCCGGAGTTCAACCACCCCGTCCGCCTCGCTGAGCGTGCCGCAGTGATGGACATCCTGTCGGGAGGACGTCTCGACTTCGGCACCGGCCGCAGCGCGACCTGGACCGAGCTCGGCGGTTTTCGCGCCAGCCCCGATACCACCAAGGCGACCTGGGACGAGTTCGTCAGCGCGATCCCCAAGATGTGGACCCAGGAGCGCTACTCGCACGACGGGGTCGCCTTCTCGATGCCGTCGCGCGCCGTCTTGCCCAAGCCGCTCCAGAAGCCGCACCCGCCGATGTGGGTCGCCGTCACCAGCCCGGGCACCGAGCTCGACGCGGCGCGCCGCGGCATGGGCGCGCTCGGCCTCACCTTCGGCGGCTTCGAGGAGCAGGAGAAGAAGACCAAGACCTACCGCCAGCTCATCCGCAACTGCGAGCCGGTAGGCGCCATGGTCAACGACAAGGTGGCGATGGTGAACTTCCTCTTCTGCCACCAGGACGACGAGACCGGGGTCAAGACCGGCAACCGCCTCGCCGGCTGGTTCCGCTACCTCGCGGCGCAGCTGGTCTCGGCGCGCGAGAACTACCCCGGGAAGGGCTACGCCAGCTTCGGGCTCCTCCCTCAGCTCCGGCGTGCGCCACTGGTCGAGCACGGCGAGGAGGTCGAGCTGCCGCCCAATCTCTGCATCGGTGACCCGCAGCGCATCACGCGCATGCTCAAGAAATGGGAGGAGACCGGAGTCGACTGCGTCAACTTCCTGCTCAACGCCAACGAGACGGTGGACCAGGCCCAGGTGCTCGACAGCCTGCGGTTGTTCGGGCGCGAGGTGATGCCGCACTTCCAGACCGCCGCCGACCGGGCGCCGCGCGCGGCGGCGAGCTAGGGCAGCGGCGATGCCGCAATACGGCACCCTCGACGTCGCCGCTCTCCGGTCGTCACTCCCCACGGTGGGCACGCTCGCCCGCGAGAGCTGGCACAGCGAAGAGACCGAGGTCCTCAACTTCGTCTACGAGATCGACGATCGCGAGGCGCTGGCGCTCATCCCGAAGGCGCTGCATCCGACCATCCCCCTCTACGGAAACCTGATGCTGGCGCGCCACGCGGCGAGCCCGGTGGGACCGTTCGCGCTGGCCGAGCTGCGCATCATCTGTCGCGCCGGCATGCACCAGGGCGGCTTTACGGTGGGCGGTTTCTGCGACTCCGACGCCGCCACGGCGTATCTGCGCGACCACTACGGCTGGCCGCTCCGGCGTGGCGAGGTGTCGATCCAGCGCAAGCATTTCGCCGTGCTCGGCCGCGTGGCCCGCGGCG
>DATAFT010000019.1:0-2031 GCA_036257295.1 Thermoanaerobaculia bacterium | reverse complement strand
ATGGCCATCGGCGACGTCGCGCACGTCGATCAGGTTGAGGCCGGTATCGACGTAGGCGGGCATGCGGCGGTTGAGGAAGTCGACGATCATCTTGCCGGTCGGCGTCGGCTTGATGTCGAGCTCGCCCACCGGCGTCGACGGATTGACGATCACCACCGGCGCCCCCTCGCGAACCATCTCTTCGGCCACGCGCTCGCCGAGGAACTTGCTGCGCTTGTAGTGACCGATCATGCGTTCCAGGGTGACCGGGGTGGTCTCGCTGGCGAGCTTCCCGTCGGCCTCGAGGCCGAGCGCGCCCACGCTCGAGGTATAGACGATGCGGCGCGCGCCGGCGTCGGCAGCGGCGCGCAGGATGCAACGCGTGCCTTCGACGTTGACCGCATAGATCTCGTTGGGATCGCGGGCGTAGAGCCGGTAGTCGGCGGCGCAGTGATAGACCACATCGCAACCGGCGACCGCCGGCCGGAGCGTCGCCGCGTCGCAGAGGTCACCGGTCGCGATCTCGACGTCGAGGCCGTCGAGGTTGTCGCGGCGGCTACCGGGCCGCGCCAGACAGCGCACGCTCTCGCCGCGCGCGAGCAGGGCGCGGACGAGATGGGCGCCGATGAATCCGGTGCCGCCCGTCACCAGTGTGGTCATCGCACCAGATTCTACGTGGCGCCCGGCAGCACTCCTCTCACCGGAACGCGTCGCACGGCATGGAGTCGACCCGCGCGAGGATCGCGAGCGCGAGCCGATAACCGAGGTAGACGCTGGTCGCGTTCACCATCGACGGCTGATCCTGGTCGGTATGGAGGATCGAGTACCAGTCGGCGCTCAGTCCGTGGAGCGTGATCGCCGGGATCCCTCGGCGTAGAAACGAAGCCGAGTCCGCGCTGGCGACCTCGACGCGCGCATGGTTGAAGGGCACGTCCATCGCCAGCGCGAGCTCGCCGGCTAGGTTCCGCAGCCGCTTGCTCGACACGTTGTCGAGAACCTGCGGCGTCGCCAGGCCGAAGCTGTCGAGGTTGATCATGGCGCAGTACTGCGCTCGCTCCTGCTTCGGGATGCTCCGCGCCATGGCGTGCGATCCGAGCAGCCCCATCTCCTCGTCGTCGAACGCGACGAAGAGGAGCGACTTCGCGACGGCGACCTCGCGCAGCGTCGAGTAGAGGTGCGCCAACGCGACGATGCCGGTCCAGTTGTCGATCGCGCCGCACCCGAGCTCGGTCTTGTCGTAGTGCGCTCCGACGACGATCGTTTCAGGCGTGGTTCCGGCCTTCCGCACGACCAGGTTGCGCACCTGCCGGTGTGAGAAGTCGGTGACGTCGCCGGCCTGCGCACCCGCCTTGGTGAAGAGCCTGCTGACCGAGTCGTAGCGCGGCTCGGCGCCGCACCCGAGGAGGGCCAGATCGGCGCTGATGTCCGCGACGCTGGAGATCCGGACCTGCGGCGCGGCCGAAGACTCGGCGTACGCTGAGGGAGCGACCGTCGCCGCCAGCAGAATCGTTGCGAGGGCGAAGAGAACGCTCGCCACCCAGCGCATCAGGGCGCTGCCGGTGGGGAGGCGGAGGACTGGCTCGTCAGCTTGGTCTGCGAGGGGTCGTAGTAGAAGCGTTCCTCGACGATCTTGTCGCCGGCCCATTTCTGGTACGCCAGCTCGTCCTGCCGGAACGACCGTCCGTCGTGGCCCGTGAACTCGAAGACCCAGCGGATCACCGAGCGATCGCCGTCGACGAAGAAGGTCTCGACCGGGAGCGTGCGCACCGACTTGAACGAAGCCAGCACCCTACGTTCGCCCGCCACCAGGGTCTCGAGCCCCTGGCGGGGCGGCTGCACATTCTCCTGCATCGAGGCGGAAGGAGCGTAGAACTCCTCGATGGCTTCGACGAACTGACCCGCCTCGACCATCGAGATGAGCTGGCGGACGCGGTCTGGGCTTGGCATTCGAAGGGGGCCGGGAGCAGGCAAGCTGCTCCCCTACAGCATCAGGCCGATCTACGCGAACAGGTGCCAGGCCGCCATGCGCATCATGTCCTTCGGGCTCTTGTG
>DATAFT010000632.1:0-4296 GCA_036257295.1 Thermoanaerobaculia bacterium | reverse complement strand
GGTGCCGTCGCCGGCCCTCGATCGTGACGAAGCGCGGATCGCTCGCCAGGTCCGGCCGTCCGAGGGCGTCGCACAGACGGCGCCAGTCACTGTCGTCGCGAGCGGCGATCGCCACCCACTCGTCCTCGCCGTCGGTCGGATACACCGCGTGCGGTGCCATCGACGGATGATCGTTCGCCACGCGATCGAGGGCGCGGCCGTTGACCTGCGCATCGAGCAGATGCGGCGCCAGGAACTGGAGCGAGCACTCGACCTGCGACTGGTCGATGTGCTGGCCCTCGCCGGTGCGGCGGCGGTGATCGAGCGCTGCCAGGATCACGGCGACGGTGAACCGTGGCGCGATGAAGTCGGTGTAGGGACCGAATGGGCCGCAGGGGGGACGATCGGGCCAGCCGGTGGGCGCCACCAGTCCACCGAGCGCCGCGCCCATGGTGCCGTAGCCAGCCATGCTCGAGAGCGGGCCCGACTGGCCGAACAGGCAGGTCGACACCATGACGAGCCCGGGGTTGATCGCGGCGAGCGAGGCGTAGTCGTAGCCCCACTTGCGCATCGCCTTCGGCGAGAACGACTCGAGCACGACGTCGGCCCAGCGCACCAGGTCGAGCACCACCTGCCGCGATGCGGCGTTGCCGAGGTCGAGCGCGAGGCTGCGCTTGCCGGCGTTGATCGACCAGAAGCCGGCCGACGAGTCGACGCCCGGTTGGCCGCGTTCGAACGGCGGCAGGAACCGCACCAGGTCCGGACGTTGGCTCGACTCGATCTTGATCACCGTCGCGCCGTAGTCGGCGAGCACGCGCGTCGTCCATGGCCCCGCCATCACCCAACTGAAGTCGAGGATCCGCACGTCTGCGAGCGGCGGTTCGTCCGCCCCCGCCGGCGCCGCGGCGTGTTGGCTGCCACGTGCCGTCTCGGTGAGCACTTCGACGGTGTGCTCGCCGACGCGAGGCGCCCGGCGCCCGGCGCCGAGCGGCGTTCGGCTGAGGCGGGCGAACGCTCCCGGATAGCGCACCGCCGGCGACGACTCGTGATCGTGCTCGATCCAGAAACCGCGCGCTGCGAACTGCGGACTCTCGAGCACGTCGAGCGTGGTGGCGACCGGAACCATCAGCAGCGATCGCTCGAGCGTCGCGTCGAGGAGCTCCGCCTTGGTGCGCGGCCGCAGGAAGGCCGCGATGCGATCGAGCAACGACGTCAGATCGTTGGCCGGCGCTGCACCCGCCACCACGGCACGCACGTCGTCGCCCCACTTGCGGCTGCGGCTTTCGCGATCGAGCGCGCCCTCCTCCACCATCCAGTCGAGGAACCGATCGAAGAACGTCGACGCCGGCCCGTCGAAGCCGAGCGTCAGCGACACCTCGCCGTCCGCGACCTGCCAGATCCACGGCAGCCGCACCGGGCCCAGCGCAACCCCGCCTCCGCTCCGCTTGACCACCGGGGCGCCGATCTGCGATGCCAGCCAGCTGAAGCCCGCCGCCAAATTCGCGGCGATCTGCGCCGACACCTGGACGTGCTGCCCTCGCCCGGAGCGCGCGCGCTCGTGATGCGCGATCAGCGCCGCGCCCGCCGCCTCGGCGCCGGCGTGCGTGAACGCCGACACGCCGCCGGTGCGCAGCGGCGGCCGGTCGGGATGGCCGGTCAGCTTCATGGCGCCGGCGCTGGCTTGCACCACCAGGTCGGTGGCGGCCCAGTGTGCCTTCGGCCCGTCGTGACCGAACGGCGTGATCGAGACGTAGACCAGGGCGGGGTTCACCGCTGCGAGCTGCCGGTAACCGAGACCGCGCCGGTCGAGATCGCCGGGCGGCGCCGACTCGACGAAGAAGTCCGCGCCGCGCACCAGATCGAGCAGGCGCGATCGATCGACCTCGGCGTCGAGATCGAGCACCACGCTTCGCTTGTTGCGCGCATAGGCCCACCAGTGCAGCGAGCGCTCCGGCCCCGGAACGTCCCCGGCGAAGGGACCGACGGCGCGAGCGGTCGATCCGGCGGGCGGCTCGATCGCGATCACGTCGGCGCCGAGCGAGCCCAGGAGGTGCCCGCAGACGAGCCCTCGCTCGTCGGTGAGATCGAGGACGCGATAGGGAGAGAGCAAGGAAGCGGCTCGCGCGCAGTCAGGACTTGGAGAAGATCTTGCCGTAGGTGGCGCTCTTCGCCATCGCGCGCTCGCGCGCCGCGCGCATCTCCTCCGGCGTCGCCATCTTCGACGCCAATTCGCGCTCGAGCGCCAGGCCTTCGGCGAGCGGCACGTCGAACGCGCTGTTGACCAGCCTCTTCGCGGTCGCGAGTGCGTAGCCCGCCTTCTCTGCCAGCTCGAGAGCGAGTCGCTCGGCCTCGGCCATGAGCTGTGCCCGTGGGTAGACGGCGGATACCAGGCCGATCGCGAGCGCTTCCTGCGCCGTCAGATGACGTCCGAGCAGCACGAGCTCCTTGGCCTTGGCGAGTCCGACGATCCGGGGCAGTCGCTGCGTCGCGCCACCCAGCGGCAGCGCTCCGAACAGGATCTCGGGCTGGCCGATCTTCGCCTCCTCCGCCATCAGTCGGAAGTCGCAAGCCAGCGCGATCTCACAGCCGCCGCCCATCGCCGCTCCGTTGATGACCGCGACAACGGGTTGACGGATCTGCTCGAAGTGCGTGATGAAGTCGCGCCTTGCGCCTTCAGGAGCCGGAGTCGCAGCAGCGCGGGCCGCCGTGAGGTCGCGTAAGTCGGCGCCGCCGCAGAAGTGCCGCTCGCCGGCGCCGGTTACGATCAGGACGCGGATCTCCGGCTCGGCGTCGATTCCGTCGAGCGCGCGGTTGACGTCGGCCATGAGCTGGCGGCTGATGGTGTTCGCCGCCTCGGGCCGATCGAGCGTGAGGATGGCAAGACCATCGCGACGGTCGACACGGATCGTTTCGTATTCCCTCATTTCCCTCCCAAACCGGTGACAGTCGACTCATTTCTACATCGACATCGAATAGCCGCCGTTCACCGGATAGGTCTGTCCGGTGATCCAGCTCGAGGCGTCCGAGGCCAGGAACAGGATGAGCCCGGCAGCGTCGGCCGGCTCGCCGAAGCGGCGAAGCGGGTAGTGGCGCAGGACGCGCTTCGCCATCTCGTCGTCGTCAGTCATCCGGGTCGTCGCCGGCGTTCGCGTGGCGCCCAGCGCGACGCAGTTGGCGGTCACGCCGTAGCGCGCCGCCGACTTGGCGATGGCGCGCGTGAACCCCGCGGCGCCCGCCTTGGCTCCGGAGTAGATCTCGAGGTTGGGCTCGCCGACGCGCCCGGCGTCCGAGATCACGGTGACGATGCGGCCGTAGCCGCGCTCGATCATCCCTGGCAGCGCGGCGCGCACACAGTGCAGCACGCCGAACAGGTTGACGTTGATGAAGGCGCTCCAGTCGGACGGCTGCTGCTCCCAGAACGGCTTGCGCGATACCGCGCGCGGATCGGCTCCCGCGTTGCCGGCGTTGTTCACCAGCAGATCGACGCGGCCGAACCGGTCGCTCGCGCGCGCGAACATGGCGCTCACGCCCTCGAAGCTGGTGACGTCGCCCTGCGCCGCGAGCGCCGGAACGCCCAGCGCTTCGACCTCGGCCGCGACCGCGTCGGCGCGATCGGCGTAGAAATCGTTGACCACCACCCCCGCGGCGCCCGAGCGCGCGAAGTGGAGAGCGGTTTCGCGGCCCACTCCCTGGCCGGCTCCGGTGACGAGACCGATGCGTCCTTCGAGATCGAGGATGCCGTTACTGCGAGGCGCGACGCTCATGGAAGCCCTCCCTCGACGTTCATGGATCGACGGGTGCGGCGTGAAGCACGGACCTCGCATCCTAGACGATGCCCGCCGATCCGTCTCTGCGTGTACGATCGACCATCGCCCCCCCAGATGAGGAGTGAGGAGATGGACCTACCGGACGGCACCAAGCTTCGACTCGAGCCCGCCGACGAGTACCCGCATCCGACCGAGGAGGCGACCAACTACAACGAGAGCGTCTACCTGAACCTGTTCGATCCCGTCCAACGCATGGGCGGTTGGTTCCGGGTCGGCAATCGACCCAACGAGGGCCACGCCGAGGTGTCGCGGTGTGTCTACCTTCCCGACGGCAGCGTCGGCTTCCTCTACAGCCGCCCACGGAGCTCCAGCAACGATGCCTTCGCAGCGGACGGGCTCGAGCTCGCGATCCTCGAGCCGTTTCGCCGCGTCCGTCTGACCTATGAAGGCAAGCTGTGCGTGCTGGCGGAACCGCACCAGATGGCGGATCCGCGCCGCGCGTTCGAGAGCAACCCGATGGTCGACTGCTCGATCGATCTCGACTGCTTCG
>DATAFT010000593.1:0-7798 GCA_036257295.1 Thermoanaerobaculia bacterium | reverse complement strand
TGCTGGTGGCGCCGATCGTCGAGGACCGCGCCGACCTGGTGATCGGATCGCGCGTCCTGGGCCGGCGCGAGCGGGGCGCCATGCTGCCGCAGGCGCGCGCCGGCAACGCCGTGGCCACCATCCTCATCCGGCTGCTCTACGGCCACCGCTTCACCGATCTCGGACCGTTCCGCGCCGCCCGCTGGTCGAGCCTCGAGCAGCTCGCGATGCGCGACCCCGACTTCGGATGGACCGCCGAGATGCAGGTCAAGGCGCTGCGGCGAGGGCTGCGGGTGATGGAGGTACCGGTAAGCTACCGCCGCCGAGTCGGAGTCTCGAAGATCACCGGGACCGTGAGCGGGACCCTGAACGCGGGCTACAAGATTCTCTCGACCGTGCTGATCTACGCCTGGAGACGCGTCTGAAGAACTTCACCAGCGCAGCCGAGATCGAGGTTCGCTACGCCGAGACCGATCAGATGGGCGTCGTTCACCATGCCGCCTACCTGGTGTGGTTCGAAGTGGCCCGCACTCGCTTGTGCGCCGAGGCCGGCAGGCCGTACGCCGACATCGAGCGCGCCGGCTACTTCCTCGTAGTTTCGGGCGCCGACGTCACCTACCGCGAGGGAGCGCGGTACGGCGACGTGCTGCGCGTCGTCTCGTGGGTGGACTGGGTGGCGTCGCGAGCGATGCAGTTCGGCTACCAGGTCCGGCGCGGCGACGCCCTGCTCGCCGATGGCCACACGCGTCACGTCTGGGTCGATCGCTCGACCGGCCGCCATTGCCGGATGCCTGCCGATCTGGTGACGCCGTTCCTCGCCCTCGCCGAACAGACCACGCTGGCGCGACCGGCGCGAGCAAGCTGATGCGCGTGCGCCGGAGCTCGCTCGCTCTCCTGCTGCTGGCGGTGCTCGCCAGCGTGACGGCGAGCCTCGGTCAGACGCCGGCAGCGCCATCCCCGCCGCCGCCGACCTCGGCCGCTTCGGCGGCGCCTGCGCCGACGGCCGTCGATCAGGAGCAGGCGCCAGCCGTCGCGGTGGTGGCGATCGCCGCGCCGACGCGGAGCGCGCAGTTCGAGCAGAAGCTCCCGGCACCCCTTCGCCGCGAGGGCTTCCTAGACCTGCGCATCTGGCAATGGCTGGCGCTGCCGGTCCTCCTGCTCATCGCCCTGGTGCTGGCGACGTTCGCGACCATTGCCGTGCGACGCGTTCTGCGCCCGGCGGTCGAGCGCACCGAGACCACCATCGACGACAACTTCCTGAAGCGTGTTCGCGGCCCGCTCCTGCTCGCGTTCACCATCATGTTCTTCGCGGCGGGGCTCCCGGTGCTGGCGCTCGCCGAGCCGGTGCACGTGTTCCTGCGCGGGTTGCTCAAAGGTCTGGGAGTGGTCGCGCTGTCCTGGGCCGCGTTGCGCTTGATCGACCTCTTCTGCTTCGGCCTCAGCCACCGCTTCGACCGAGAGGGCCGTCGGCGCCTCGGGGCGCTGGTACCTCTCGGCCGGCGCACCGCCAAGATCTTCCTCTCCGCGATCGCGGTGGTGGTGCTGCTGCAGAACGTCGGCCTCGACGTGACCGGCCTCATCGCCGGCCTGGGCATTGGCGGCATCGCGGTCGCGCTGGCGGCCCAGAAGACGATCGAGAATATTTTCGGCGGCATCGCCGTGATCACCGACCAGCCTGTGAACGTGGGCGACCTCTGCCGCTTCCGGGACGGCGCTACCGGTGTGATCGAAGAGATCGGCCTGCGCTCGACGCGGATCCGCACGCCGGAGCGCAGCTTGGTCACGATTCCCAACGCCGACTTCTCGCAGCGCGAGCTCGAGAACCTGGCGGCGCGCGACCGCATCCGGCTCTTCACCGTCATCGGTCTGCGCTACGAGACCACGCCGGATCAGCTACGCGCTGTGCTCGAAGGCTTGCGCCAACTGGTCGGCGGTCACCCGCGTGTCCACGAGGGCACCGTTCACATCTATTTCATCCGTTTCGGTCCCTCGTCCCTCGACGTCGAGATCAGCGCCTACGTGAAGACCACGGACCAGGACGACTTCAACGCCGTGCGCGAGGAGATCTTCCTGCGCATGATCGACACCATCGAGCGCTGCGGCACCGGGCTGGCGCGTCCGGTCAACCTGGCGACGGTCGCGACCAATGCGGCGGCCACGCCGCCGGTCTCCGCCAACGATCCACGACCGAGTTAACGCTCGATCTTCTTGGCTTCGAGCTCGAAGCAGTGGCGGCCGGCGCCATGCGTCCAGAACTCGCTGCGCGGCCGGTAGGCCTCGGTCGGCGTGGCGCCGCTGAAAGTCGCGCATAGACGATACCGGTCGGCGCCGAGCGGCTCGTAGACATACGGCTCACCGGTTTCGGGATCGCGGTCGCTCGACGGCCTTAGCTCCATTTTTACTTCCTCCAAGCTGGCGACCAGACGACCGTCGCGCGTCCAGTGCAGGTCCACCGCGCCCGCGATTTCGCGCAGGTCGTCGAGGCGGCGATCGTCGAGGCGGCGGGCCCGCTGTTCGCGCGGCGGTCCCAGCACGATGAGACCGGCCACCACCGCGCCGATGACGGCGACCGCGGCGGCCGCGGCGAATGCGACGCGCCCGGCTCCGGTCATGACGTCTCCCGCTCCTCGCCGCGGAGGTCCCAGAGGTAATAGCCGAACACGCCGCCGGCGATCGCCGCCACCGTTCCGACCTTGAGCAGGAACCGGCTCGTCAGCTCACCGCCCAGCAGGTTGTAGAGCAGCGTGATGAGGTCACCGGTGAGGATGGCGGCGGCCACGAAGAGGGTCAGATAGGTGAGCCACTTGCGAACCTTGGAGCCCCGTCGCTCGGGGTCCCTCGACTCGGCGCGCGCGAGCGTCCGCGATAGCAAGAGGAAGATCGGGAACGCCACCGCCAGTGACGCGATCGACCACCGGATCTGGTCGTTGGTGTAGTGCTGCGTGTAGCTGGCGTCGGCGGGATCGGGCAGGCCGCGATCGATGAGCAGGAAGAGCAGGCGACCGAGATTGAACCCGCTGACGTAGAGCGCGGTGAACTGCAGCAGATAGAAGAACGTCTCGCGCGCCGAGAGGTAGGGTTTGGGTCGCGGCACCGCAACCGGAAAGGCGGTGTCGGCGAACGCGGCGAGACCCTTCTCTACCTCTTCCTCTCTCCAGCCGGCAGCGAGCAGCGCGGAACGGATCTCGGCTCGTGAGAGGCCGCGCTCGAGCGCTTCCTTGACGAAGCCGACCAATTCTTCGCGCATGGCAGGACGTGAGAACCGGACGGAAGCAGGCAAGCCGCTCCCTTACCCTTACTCTCGGATCTGTCCGTCTCCGAACACCACGAACTTCTCTGCGGTGAGCTCACGCGCGCCCATCGGGCCGTAGGCGTGGAGCTTGGTAGTCGAGATACCGATCTCGGCGCCGAGGCCGAGCTCGAAGCCGTCAGCAAACCGCGTCGAGGCGTTGACCAGCACGGTCGACGAGTTCACCTCACGGAGGAACCGCATCGCGGTGGTGTAACTCTCGGTGACGATCGTCTCGGTGTGGTCGGAGCCGTACTTCTGGATGTGCTCGATCGCGCCGTCGAGCGAATCCACCACGCGGACGGCGAGCACCTTGGCGAGGAACTCGGCGTAGTAGTCGTCCTCGGTGACGCGGCTATGCGCAATGGCGCTCCCCAGGATCGCCGCGCTCCGATCGCATACCCGCAGCTCCACTCCCTGGTCCGCCAACGCTCGCGCGATCGGGAGCAGCAGAGCGGGCGCTGCGTCGCGGTGAATCAGGAGGGTCTCGGTGGCGTTGCACACCGCCGGCCGTTGCACCTTGCCGTTGACCGTGAGCGCCACCGCCTTGGCTGGATCGGCGTCGCGATCGACATAGGTGTGGCAGACGCCTTTGTAGTGCTTGATCACCGGGATGCGGGTGTTCTCGACCACGAAGCGGATCAGGCTCTCGCCGCCGCGCGGGATCACCAGGTCGATCTAATCGTCCTGACGCAGCAGCTCGTGGACGGCGCGGCGGTCGGTGGTGTCGACCAGTTGGATCGCCCCCGGAGCGATCGACGCCGCCTCGAGCCCCGCGCGTAGCCGCGCCGCGATCGCCCGGTTGGAGTGGATGGCCTCGGAGCCGCCGCGCAAGACCACCGCGTTGCCCGCCTTGAGACAGAGTGCAGCGGCGTCCGCGGTAACGTTCGGGCGCGACTCGTAGACGATCGCGATTACGCCGAGTGGGATGCGCATCTTGCCGACGCGCAGGCCGTTGGGCCGCGTGGTGAGATCCGAGATCGCCCCCACCGGATCCGGCAGCGCTGCGATCTGGTGGAGCCCCGCGATCATCTGATCGACCGTCTGGTCGGTCAGGCGCAGGCGATCGAGCATGGCGGCCTCGAGCCCCTTGGCTCTCCCCGCGTCGACGTCGCGCTCGTTCTCGTGCTGCAGATCGCCCCGCGCTGCGTCGATCGCGTCGGCCATCGCGGTGAGCGCGGCGTCCTTTCGCGCCGACGGTAGCCGAGCCACCTCGCGGCCCGCCTCGCGCGCCGCCGATGCGATCGCGCGCACGCCCGCCGCCAGATCGTCGGTCGCGAGCGCGGAGGTCATGACTCGACTCCCCGCGTCACCAGGCCGCCCCGGTCGAGCACGAAGTCGTCACGCCGCACCGCTTCGTCGTAGTACTTGTAGCCGAGCACGCTCTCGATCTCCGCGGTCTTGCGGCCGGCGATGCGTCGCAGGTCGACCGCAGAGTAGCTGACCAGCCCGCGACCGATCTCGACGCCGTCGAGCCCGAGCACGCGCACGCTGTCGCCGCGCCCGAAGTCGCCCCGGACCTCGACGATCCCCGACGGCAGCAGACTCTTGCCGCGCTCGGCGAGCGCGCGGCGAGCCCCGTCGTCGACCACCACGGCGCCGGCCGGCTCGCTCGAGTAGGCGATCCAGTGTTTGCGCGAGCCGATGGCGCGGCCGGCGGCGATCCAGGTCCCCACCGGCTCGCCGTCGAGCACGCGCTCGAGGATGCGTGGCTCGGCGCCTCGCGCGATCACGGTCGAGGCACCGGACATAGCGGCCTGGCGCGCCGCCTCGAGCTTGGTCACCATGCCGCCGAGGCCGACCTCGCTGCGCGTGGGTCCGGCACCGCGCAGGTGCGTCGGCCCGAGCTCGGCGAGAAACTCGAAGCGCTCGGCGCCCGCGTTGCTGCGCGGATCGGCCGAGTAGAAGCCGTCGACGTCGGTGAGCAGCACGAGGAGCTGCGCTTCGATCAGGTTGGTGACCAGCGCCGACAGGCGATCGTTGTCGCCCAGCTTGATCTCGTCGACGGCGACGGTGTCGTTCTCGTTGACCACCGGCAGCACGCCGAGTTGCAGCAGCGTCGAGATCGTGTTGCGCGCGTTGGTGAAGCGGCGCCGGTCGACGACGTCCTCGGAGGTGAGGAGGATCTGCGCGATCTGCTGGCCCGCGGGGGCGAGATGGGCGGCGTAGGCGCGGAGCAGAGCGGGTTGGCCCGCTGCTGCCGCCGCCTGCTTCACCGGGATGGTCCGCGGCCGTTCCTTGAGCCCGAGCTGACCGCGCCCTGCCGCCACCGCACCCGAGGTCACCAGCACGACGTCGAGCCCGCGGCGGCGAGCGGCGAGGAGCTGGCCGCACAGGGCGGCGACCGTGGCGTCGTCGAGCTCGCCGCGCGGCGCCAGCACCTGCGAGCCGACCTTGACCACCAGCCGGCGGACCTTCTCGAGGTAGGGCGCTCGAGGGTTCATGCGCGAAGCTCGGCGCGCAATCTCACGACTGGTACTTGATGCGGTAGATCGAGCCCTGGATGTCGTCCGACACCAGCAGCGACCCGTCGCCGAGCAGCTCGACGTCGACCGGGCGCCCCCACGGCTTGCGGTCCTGGAGCCATCCTTCCGCCAGCGGTTGGTACGACGTCGCCTTGCCGTCTTCGACGGTCACGCGCATCACGCGATAGCCCACCGGCGAGCTGCGGTTCCACGAGCCGTGCTCGGCGATCAGGATCTGGCCGCGGTAATCGGCCGGGAACTGCTCTCCGGTGTAGAAGCGCATCCCGATCGCCGCCACGTGAGCGCCCAGCTTCGCTGCCGGCTTGGTCATCTCGGCGCACTTCTCCGCCTTGCCGAACTGCGGATCCTGGATGCCGTCGCCGTGGCAGAACGGATAACCGAAGAAGAGCTCGGCCTCGGGCGCGCGGTTGAGCTCGTCGGGCGGCGCGTCGTCGCCCAGGAAGTCGCGGCCGTTGTCGGTGAACCAGAGCTCGTTCGTCTTCGGGTCCCAGTCGAAGCCGACCGTGTTGCGGACGCCGCGGGCGAACACCTCGCGGCCGCTGCCGTCGGCATTCATGCGCAGGATCGAAGCGAACGGGTCCTTGATCTCGCAGATGTTGCAGGGCGCCCCCACCGGCACGTAGAGCTTGCCGTCGGGGCCGAACGCGATGAACTTCCAGCCGTGCTGCTTCTCGGTCGGCAGGTCGCCGACCACAACCGCCGGCTGCGGCGGCTTCGCGAGCTTGGCCGCGATGTCGTCGTAGCGCAGGATGCGGTTGATCTCGGCGACGTACAGCGCTCCGTCCTTGAAGGCGACGCCGTTGGGGACGTTGAGGCCGCTCGCCACCGTATGCACCGCGTCGACCTTGCGATCGCCGTCGCGGTCGACCACGGCGTAGACCGAGCCCTTCTGCTGGGTGCCAACGAAGATCACGCCGTCGGGGCCCGGCGTGAGCGACCGCGCACCGGGGACCTGATCGGTCCAGACCTCGATCGAGAACCCCGGAGGCAGCTTTACCTGGTCCAGCTCGAGGGCGGGTTTGGCCGGCTGCGCCAGGGCGCATGCCGCACCGGCGAACAGCGCTGCTCCCAACGCGAGAACGGCCTTCAGGCTCGGGGACATCGGCGGATGATAGCAAGGCGGTTGCGCACTTCGGCCGGGGCAGCAGGGCTTCGGCTACAATCTTCGGCTCGACCGAGGCAGGCGTCCGTAGGATTCTTTGCGATGACGACTCTGAGTCCCGACCTCATCGCCGAGGTGCTGGAGCGCCAGGGCGAGATCAGCAAGGAGCAGGCGACTCAGCTCCGTCACGAGGCTCGCATGCTGCCCAAGCCCGGGCAGCGCACCTCCTACGAACAGCGCTCCGCCGCGTACGACCTGGTCAACCGGCTCGCCTTCTCCAGCCAGCGCCGGCCCGGCACCGTGGTCGACGAGGACGTGATCGCCCAGGCGGTCGCGCACGACGCCGGCCTCCCCCACGTCCACATCGATCCGCTCAAGCTCAACGCCGACCTCATCGAGTCGGAAGTGTCGCGGCCGTTCGCGCGGCGCCATCGCATGGTGCCGCTCGACATGATGAACGGCAAGCTGCGGCTCGCCTGCGCCAACCCCTTCGACATCGAGGGCATCGACAACTTCCGCCGCCTCTCCGGCCGGGAAGTCGAGATCGTGGTCGCCTCCGAGCCCGACATCCTGCGGGCGCTCACCGAGTTCTACGGCTTGCGCCACTCGGTCAAGCGCGCCGAGAAGGACCTCCAGACCGGCCTCGACCTCGGCAACCTCGAGCAGCTCGTTCGCATGAAGAACGAGAGCGAGATCGAGTCGAGCGACGCGCACATCGTCAATGCCGTCGAGTTCATGCTGCAGCACGCCTACGACACGCGCGCGTCGGACATCCACATCGAGCCCAAGCGCGACATCTCACTGGTGCGCTTCCGCATCGACGGCGTGCTCCACGACATCCAGAAGCTTCCCAAGCTGGTGCACCGGGCGGTGGTGAGCCGCATCAAGACGGTGGCGCGGCTCGACATCGCGGAGAAGCGCCGGCCGCAGGACGGACGCGTC
>DATAFT010000576.1:0-9343 GCA_036257295.1 Thermoanaerobaculia bacterium | reverse complement strand
CTTCAAGAAGTCGCGACGCGTGGTGCCCGTCATCGGTCCTCGCTTCTCGTGTCCGCGTGCTAGAACGATTAGTCTATCCAGGAAACTCTAGCCCAGGGATCCAGGCCGTGTCGCGCAAGGCCGCATGAACAGCCGCGGAAGATCGATGGCGATCGCCGTCGCTCTGCTCGCCGGCGCCTGCGCGCAGACGCAGCGGCCCGCGGGCCGCGGCGACACGGACCCGCTGGCGCCGGAGCTGCGCGCGCGCGTGGCGGCGTTCGTCGCATCGGCGGCGGGTCCGACCACGGCGCAGACGGTGTCCGATCGCGCCGATCTGCTGCGGCAGTGGGGAAACGCCTGGGCGCTCGCCGGGCACACGCTGCCGGTCGATCTCACACTCGCGATCCAGAACGTTCGCCAGCTCCAGGCGCAGGGCGATCCGCCCACCGAAGCGGCCATGCGCCAGATCGATCGCTATCTCGCCGAGCTCGCGCTGCTCGATCAGGATCCAGCCGCGCTCGGCGCCACCCGCTTCACCGCTCACGACGTCCTCGAGGCGGGAAGCTGGACCACGATCGAGCAGGTCTACACGGCGGGCACGCGCGCTCCGCGCCGCGGCGCCGTCTTTCTCGTCGGCCTCCACTTCATGAGTGACGAAGGACGCATCCAGTTCGAGGATCCCGCGGGCGACAACTACACCAGCGCCCGGTGCTCACGCGCCGGCGCCGAGCTCGAGCCCTTCCGCATGCCCTGGACCAGCATGCACGCCGGCTCGGGGCGATCGTCGCCGATGATGGCGTTCCGTCTCGCCGGTGCCGATCTCGAGCCCGGCGACACCGTCACGCTGCTCTACGGCGATCGCAGCCGCGGCTCGCGCGGCTTCGCGGTGCAGACGATGTCGACCCTTCGCCTCGTCCTTCCCGTCTACGTTGATCTCGACGGCGGTGGCAGGTTCTTTTCGCCGGCGTGGGACTCGCTCGCGGTCGATGGCGCTCCCGCGGTGAGTTCTATCGACGTGTTCGCGCCGTCGGTGGTGGCGCCCGGCGAGCGCTTCACGCTCGCGATCCGGGCCGCCGACCGTTGGTTCAACCGGCCGACCGGCCCCATCCCGGGTTGGGAGGTCCGCCTCGACGGCGAGACGGTCGCGACCGTGCCGCCGGGCGGCCGCGCGATCGCTGAGGTGGCCGGGCTCACGCTGCGTGCGCCCGGCGCTCATCGATTCGAAGTCCGATCGGCGGACGGCCGACTATCCGCGCGCTCCAACCCGATCTGGGTGCGCGAGAGGGGAAGCGACCGGATCTTCTGGGGCGAGCTCCACGGTCACACCGACTTCGCCGAGGCGCAGGGAACGCCCGAGGAGTACTACGTCTACGGCACCGAGGACGCGCGTCTCGACTTCCTGGCGCTGACCGAGCACGACGCCTGGCTCGACGCAGCCGAGTGGCGGACGCTGCAGCGCCTGGCGAGCTCCGCCAACGCCGATGGTCGCGCCATCGCCTTCCTCGCCTACGAGTGGACGGCGCAGCGCTCGACCGGCGGTCATCACAACGTGATCTTCCGCCACACCGACGCCGATCTGGTCCCGTTTGCCGCCGCCCCGACGCTGGCCGAGCTCTATCGGGGCCTTCACGCCGAGGCGCCGCCCGAAGACGTGCTGGTGATCCCGCACGCGCACACCGCTGGCGACTGGACGCGCAGCGACACGCAGCTCGAGCGGCTGGTCGAGATGTACTCGATGCACGGCACCTTCGAGTGGTTCGCCAACCTCTATCTCGCCAATGGGTGGGAGGTCGGCTTCATCGGCGGCTCCGACGATCATCGCGGCAAGCCCGGGCTCGCCCGCTCGTCGTACGTCGAGACCTTAGGACAGCGCGGAGGTCTCGCGGCGGCGATCGCGCCCGCGAAGAAGGCGGACGCGATCTTCGACGCGCTGCGCCGTCTGTCGTCGTACGCGACGTCGGGCCAGCGCACGCTGCTCGACGCCGACCTCAACGGCTTCGCCATGGGAACTCGACAACCGGCTGCCGACCAGCGCAAGCTCCACGCCCGCGTTGCCGGCACCGCGCCGATCGATCGCATCGACGTGGTCAAGAACGGGAAGATCGTCTTCTCTCGTGACTACGCGACCGCGGCGCTGGCACGGCGGACCTGGGTTCTGGTCGGGTTCGAGTCGTCCTCCGAAGTCTTCCCGCCACCGAGCGACAGCCCGCGGCTCTACCGGGTGTGGGAGGGGACGCTCGACGTCGCCGGCGCCACCGTCGAGGCGCTCGACCCGAGCGGCATCGACAACCGCTACACCGAGAGCCTGGCGCGCGATCCGGACGCGCCTGGGCGATTGCACTATCACGTCGAGACGCGCGGGCGGCGCGACGTGTTCCTGCTCGAGCTCGACGGCGCGAGCGCCGACACCACCTTCTCGTTCGACGTCGGACCGGGCCGGGAGATCGGAGTGGGCGGCGTCCTGGTGCGCCCGCCGGCGCAGAGCATCCCGCCGCAGCGTTTCTCGGTCCGGCTCGGCGAGCTCGACGGCGGCCGCTTCGAGCACGACGCCACCTTCGAGCGCTACGCCGATCGCATCACGCTCCAGATGGTCGACGTCGGAGCGCCGCTCGATCAGGAGCTCGAATGGACCGATCTCGACGCTGGCGCATCGGCGGCCGCCGGCGACTACTACTACCTGCGGGTGAATCAGCTCGACGGCGCGCGGGCGTGGTCGAGCCCGTGGTGGGTGGGCGGGGAGCCGCGCGCCGGCAGCGCCTCGAGGGCGCGCGCCGCTCAGCGGCGATGACCGAACAGCCAGTCGACGATCGCGGGCTCGGCGTATGCCTTCACCCAGGCATCGTGGCGGACGCCCGAGTATTCGGTGAGGCGGGGCGAGCCGCCGGCTCGACGCAGCGCGGCAACACGGTCGCGGCTGAGTGAGATGGGAACCACCGGATCGTCGGTGCCGTGGAAGAACCACAGCGGGATGGACTCGATGCCGGCGACCACGCCGACGCCGTTTTCACGCAGCGGGACTTCGGGATTCTTCGCTGGCTCGCCGGCAGGGCAGACCAGGATCGCCGCGGCGAAGCGCTGCGGCTGGTGCGAGAGCGCGCGCAGCGTGCCCCAACCGCCGCCCGACATGCCGGTGATGTAGCGACGATCGCGATCGATGCGATAGCGACGCTCGACGTCGTCGAGCAGCTCGAACAACGCCTCGAGAGGACTTCCGTCCGGATAGCCGGCGAGCCCGGCGGGGCGTCCCCATCCGTCGTCGGCCGGACACTGCGGCGCGAGCACGAACGCGGGGTAGCGCGCCTGGTTCGCTGGCTCGGCCCACACCCTCGCTCCCTCGCGCACCTGCCGGCGATTGTCCGAGCCTTGGTCGCCGTTGCCGTGGAGGAACGCGACCAGAGGATAGGTTGCTGCCGCCGACGCGTCGTACCCGCGCGGCACGAACAGCCGATAGTGGATGGCCGTCCCCTGGGAGTCGGTGAAGGTGCCGGCCTCGAAGTCGTCGACCGTGACCTCGGCGGCGACGCCCGAGCAAAGCAGGAGCAGAGCGCACAGAGCGATGCCGCGGAGGCTCACAAGATTGACTGGTCTATCCAGAGCCGCTATCGTAATCCTCGTCTCCAGCCTTCGCAACTCGCGATGGCCACCGACACCTTTGCCAGGACGTGTCCGCCGAACGTCAGCCCAAGGGAGATCCTCATGAACGACGTGTCGATGCCGAGCCTGATCGGCTGGAAGACCGAGCCCGTGGTCCTCGAGCACACCTGGAATGACGTCGTCCTCTACGCACTGGGTATCGGCGCTCGCGCCGAGCAACTCGGCTTCCTCTACGAGAACGCACCGGGCGGCCTGCAGGTCTTTCCGAGCTGGGCCGTGGTGCCGGAGAAGCGATTGACGCGCGACCTGGAGGCCAAGCTCGACCACACGCGTATGCTCCACGGCGAGCAGCTCATCCGTCAGTTCCGGCCGATCCCGCCCTCCGGCAAGCTCACCGTGTTCGCGGAAGTGAAGAACATCTACGACAAAGGCAAGGCAGCCGTGATCCACAGCGGCGCCACCGCCGCCGACGAGAGTGGCAGGCCGGTGTTCGAGACGGTGACCGTAGGCTTCTACCGCGGCGGCGGCGGTTTCGGTGGCGACCCCGGACCCAAGGCCGAGCCGCTCGATCCGCCGGCGGGAACGGCGCCGACCTGGACCCAGACCGAGACCATCCCGGCCCACCAGCACGCGCTGTATCGACTCAACGGCGACCACAACCCACTCCATATCGATCCCGAGTTCGCGAAGCGCAGTGGGTTCGACCGTCCGATCCTCCACGGCTTGTGCACCTACGGCTTCGCCACCCGGATGATCGTCGAGCGCGCCTGCGACGGCGACGTCTCGCGCTTCCGCGAGTTCAAGGCGCGCTTCGCCGACGTCGTCTTCCCCGGCGAGCCGTTGACCGTTTCGGGCTGGAAGCAGGGAGATCGCCATATAGTCCAGGCGTCGACCCCGCGCGGTATCGTGCTCAGTAACGCTTACGCCGTAGTGGAGTGAACCAGTGGTCGAGGCTTCGACCGCGCAAACGAGCTCTCGTCGCGTCCCCAAAGCCGACCTCGCCTTGATCGGTCGCGAGGCGCAGCCCGTGTGGTTCGAGTACGGACCGCGCGACGTCGCGCTCTATGCGCTCTCGGTCGGAGCCGGCGCGCGCGACATCAGCTTCATCTGGGACGGCGCCCCCAACGGGATGCGCGTCCTGCCCAGCTTCTGCCTGGTGGCGATGAACGCCGTCGGCCCGCAGTTCAACGATCTCATCCATCGCTACCAGAAGGTGGAAGCCGGCGAGACGATCCGCATTCACCGCCCGCTCGAGCCGGCAGGACGGCTGTTGATCCGGGCACGGATCGAGGACGTCGTCGACAAGGGCAGCTTCGCGCTGCTGGTGACGAAGATCCACGGCGAGGACGCGGAAGGCGGGCCGGTGTTCGAGATCGACTGCTCGGCGGCCCTGCTCGGCTCGGGAGGTTTGGGCGGCCTACCGGCGCGGACCGCCGCCGGCGAGCGGCGGCCGATCGCCGTTGGCCGGCTCCCCGACGTCGAGGTCTCCGAGACCATCCCGGAGACCCAGGCCGCGCTCTATCAACTCAACGGCGTCGACGATCCGCTGCACGTCGATCCCGCTTTCGCGCGCAGCCGCGGCTTCAGCCGCCCCATTCTCCACGGCCCGTGCACGTTCGGTTACGCGACGCGAGTCCTGGTGCAACGGTTGTGCGGCGGAGATCCCTCGCGTCTGCGTGAGATCGGCGCGCGCTTCTCGTCGCCGGTCTATCCGGGTGACCGACTCAGCGTCGAGGCATGGACGCCGAAGGATGGCGTCGCGTCGTTCCAGGCTCGCACGCAGCGGGGACCGGTGTTGACCCATGGTCATGCCGTCCTCGGATGACGGCTCCGCGGACCCGCTAGCCCTCGAAGCGATGCTCGATCGCGACGGCGAGCTGGTGCTCGACCGGCTCGACGGCTGGGCTTCGACCGGCGGATCGCGCTGGTTCCTCCACTACGGTGACGAGGGTCTCGATCTTTCCTTCGCGGAGAGCGTCGATTGCAGCGCGCGCCTTGCCGGCGGCCTTGCCGCCCTCGGCGTCGGACCCGGAGACCGCGTCGCCGCATTCCTCACCAATCCACTGGTGACCGTGCTCACCATGCTCGCGGTCTGGCGACTGGACGCCGTCTACTGCCCGATCAACTACAACCTGACCGGTCGATTGCTCGCGCATCCGCTGCGGGAGCTCGAGGCGCGCCTGCTGGTCACCGAGGAGGGGCGCGTCGCGATGCTGGACGGCGTCGCCGGCGAGCTGGCGGGGCTACCCCCCTGCGTGATCCACCGGCCGCGTCGTGACCAGCACGATCACGATCGGAGTGCGGCGGGCGCGCGGCCGCGCGCGGCGCCCGTCGTGGTGGACTTCGACGACCTGCTCGCCTCGTCGCCCGCGCCACGTTCGCCGCAACGACCCACCAGCACCGCCGCCATCCTCCAGACCTCGGGGACCACCGGTGCGAGCAAGGGAGTCGTGCTCTCCCATCGTTGGATCAACCAGTACACCTTCGTGCCGCGGCATCTGGTCGATCGCGACGACGTGATCCACAACGACCTGCCGCTCTACCATGGCGCCGGCGCCATCACCAACGTGGTGCGCGCCGCCTGGGTGGGCTGCGAGGTGGCGCTGTGGGACCGCTTCAGCGCCAGCGAGTTCTGGCCGCGCATAGCGAAGCGCGGCGCCACCAACGCGATCCTGATCGACGTCATGATCGCGCGCCTCATGGGCGCCGAGGAGCGGTCGGGTGATCGGGACAACACGTTGCACACCGTGAACATGACGCCGCTTCCCGCCGATCACCAGGCGATCGCGTCGCGCTTCGGCATCGATCTGTGCGGCACCGCCTACGGCCAGACCGAGACCGGTCACGGCGCCTTCGCGCTGGTCGACGAGTTTCCGGGTGCGCTCGGCACACCCGGGCAGCTCTGGCGTGGCAAGAGCAAGGCCGCGATCCTCGATTTCGCGGCGGCGCACGGCTACCCCGTCTTCGGCGGCGACGCGCCCGTTCGACGCGGCCTCATGGGCAAGCCCACCACGTTCCTCGAGGCGGCGATCCTCGGGCCCGACGATCAGCCGCTGCCGGACGAATGCTACGGCCAGCTCGCGTTTCGCGGGCGGCTTCCCGACCTGCTCCTCACCGGCTACTTCCGCCGGCCGGAGGCAACCGCCGAGGTGATGCGCGGCGGCTGGCTTCACACCGGCGACGCGGCGGTGCGCGACGTCGGCGGCCTCTACTACTTCGTCGATCGCATGGGCGGATTCATCCGCAGCAAGGGCGAGAACATCTCGTCGTTCGAAGTCGAGGAGCTGGTCAATGCTCATCCAGCGGTGGCGATGAGCGCGGCGGTCGGGGTTCCCGCCCTCGAAGGGCTCGAGGAGGACGTCGCGGTGTTCGTGGTGCCGCGCGAGGGCGTGAGCGTGAGCCGGGAGGAGCTCGCCGCTTTCTGCGTCGAGACGATGCCTCGATACCTGCGACCCAGACACCTGCGCATCGTCGCCGACCTGCCGCGGACCGCAACCAACAAGGTCGAGAAGTACCGGTTGCGCGAGGAGCTCATCGGCGAGCTCCGCGCCGCCGCAGCGCCGGCATCGAGCGAACCCTCCCTCGGATCATCGACGTGACGACCGCGACGCAGTCGCGGCCGGGTCGCCGGCGCTGCGCCAGCGTGGCCGTCGCGGTGTTGCTGTGCTCGACGATCGCGGAGCGGGCAACCGCCGCCGCACCGTCTCGATATCTCGCGGCCGCCGACGTGGTCTACCGCGAGGGTGGCGACCCGAAGCTGCAGACCCTCGACGTCTACTCGCCTGGCGTCGGTCGTGGCGCGGAAGCGCGCGACAAGCTACCGGTCTTGATCTACATCCACGGCGGCGCGATGTTCCGCGGCGACAAGCGCAACGTCGGCGCCAAGCCCGAGTTCTTCTGCGGCCGCGGCTGGGTGCTGGTGTCGATCAACTACCGGCTGTCTCCGGTGGTCAAGCATCCGGCACACGTCGAGGACGCCGCCGCCGCGGTGGCGTGGGTGGCGCGAAACGTCGAGCGCTACGGCGGCGACCCCGAACGGATCGCGCTGATCGGACATTCCGCCGGCGCCTTGATCGCGTCGCTGCTCGCCACCGACGAGCGGCGTCTCGCCGTGTACGGGCTCGGTCTCGATACCTTCGACTCCGTGGTTCTCCTCGAAGGGCAGGAGTACGACCTCGAGACTCGGATGGAATGGGCGCGCAGGACCATGCCCGAACGCATGGCCGATCCCTACTCCAAGTTCGGCGAGACACCGGAGGCTTGGCGTGACGTTACGGTGGTGCGCCACGTGGCGCCGGGGAAGGACATCCCGCCCGTGCTCCTCGTCGCCTGCGGTGTGCAGTTCCAGTTCTACGTGCCCGGCGAGGAGTCGACCAGGATGCTCATCGCGCTCTGGCGCGCGGGTGTTCCAGCCGAGTACTTCCTCGCCGAAAGCAAGGATCACGGCGGCGTCAACGACGACCTCACCTCCGGCGACGCGATGAGTCGGGTGGTGACGAACTTCATGGAGCGGCGAAGATGAGACCGATGCGGGAGATGGCGTCCGGGCTGCAGTTCCCCGAGGGGCCGGTCGCCCTCGACGACGGCAGCGTGCTGGTGGGAGAGATCCCGCGCGGCACCGTGACGCGCATCACCCGCGACGGGCGGCTGCAGGTGGTGGCCAACTGCGGCGGCGGTCCCAACGGCATCGCGATCGGGCCCGACGGTTTCGCCTGGGTGTGCAACAACGGCGGCGCTCGCTGGGAGCGGGTCTGGGTCGACACCATGCCGGTTCCCGGTTTCACCGGCGGCGAGCTGCTGGTGCCGGTGGGCCCGGCGGCGGATCATCGCGGTGGCAGCATCCAGCGCGTGGACCTGCGGACCGGCCGCGTCGAGGACGTCTACACCGAGTGCGACGGCCGCAAGCTGTGCTCGCCGAACGATCTGGTCTTCGACGCGCACGGCGGGTTCTTCTTCACCGATCACGGCAAGAGCCACCAGCGCCAGCGCGACATCACCGGCGTCTTCTACGCGACCGCATCGGGGTCGGAGATCCGCGAGGTGATCTTCCCGCTGGAGGGACCCAACGGGATCGGTCTCTCGCCCGACGGCAAGTCCCTCTATGTGGCGGAGACGCCCACGGCGCGGCTGTGGCGGTTCTCCGTCGTCGAGCCCGGTCGCGTTCACATCGAGCCCGGCTTCCATCCTCTGCGCGGCGATCTCGTCTACGACCCGCCGGGCAAGCGGTTGTGGGACTCGCTGGCGGTCGAGGCGGCAGGCAACGTCTGTCTCGCCACCTTGATCGAGGGCGGGGTCACGGTGGTGTCACCCGCTGGTAATCTGGTCGAGCACGTTGCAACGCCCGACCCGGGAACCACGAACCTCTGCTTCGGTGGGCCGGACCTCCGTACCGCGTACGTGACGCTGTCCGCCACTGGGCGCCTGATGGAGGTCGAGTGGGCGCGCCCGGGCTTGCGGCTCAATCATCAATCGGTGTGACGCCGCGCGCCACGGACGCTCGCAGGGGCGTGTTAGTCTGCCGCGCGCCAGCGAAAAGAGGAGAAGCGGAGGGGCCATGCGACGCGGCGTTGTCCATGGTGCGGTCGCCAGAGGATGGCTCTGGGTGCTGTCGCTGTCGGTGGTGGCCGCGGCGGCGGGCGCGCCAGCGAGCGCCGCGCCCGCGCGTCTGCGCGTGACCGTCACCCGCGACGGAGTCGCCGAGACGCAGGTTGTCGAGCGCACCGCGCCGCGTGGCGTCGATCGCGGAATGCGCGGCGAGAAGTTGAGCCTG
>DATAFT010000552.1:0-4462 GCA_036257295.1 Thermoanaerobaculia bacterium | reverse complement strand
GTGGAGCGACACCGGCTCGGCCACGCCGATGGCGTAGGCGAGCTGCACCTCGGCGCGATCGGCGAGACCGGCGGCGACCAGGTTCTTGGCCAGATGGCGCGCCATGTAGCTCGCCGAGCGATCGACCTTGGTCGGGTCCTTACCCGAGAATGCGCCGCCGCCGTGACGGCCGACGCCACCGTAGGTGTCGACGATGATCTTGCGCCCGGTGAGGCCGCAGTCGCCCTGCGGGCCTCCGGTCACGAAGCGTCCGGTCGGATTGACGTGGATGATGGTCTTGTCGTCGAACAGCTGCGCCGGGAGCGTGGGCTCGATCACCTTGGCGATCACTTCGTCGCGGATCTGTTCGTGGGTGACGTCGGGCGAGTGCTGGGTCGACACCACCACGGTGTGCACGCGCACGGGTTGATTGCCGTCGTACTCGACGGTGACCTGGCTCTTGCCGTCGGGGCGCAGCCAATCGACGCCGGCGCGCCGCACCGCCGCAAGGCGGCTGGTGAGGCCGTGCGCCAGCATGATCGGCAGCGGCATCAGCTCGGCGGTCTCGTTGCAGGCGAAGCCGAACATCATGCCCTGATCGCCGGCGCCGCCGGTGTCCACCCCCATCGCGATGTCGGGCGACTGGCGGCCGACCGTGACCAGCACGGCCGAGGTGTCGCAGTCGAAGCCGAAGCTGGCGTCGGTGTAGCCGATGTGCCGCAGCGTCGAGCGCACGACGGTCGGGAAGTCGACGCGCGCGATGGTGGTGATCTCGCCGGCCACCAGCGTCATGCCGGTGGTCACCAGCGTCTCGCAGGCGACGCGACCGGTGGCGTCCTGACGCAGCACCTCGTCGAGGACCGCGTCGGAGATCTGATCCGCCACCTTGTCGGGGTGACCTTCGGTCACCGATTCGGAGGTGAAGAGGCGGGTGTGCTTCTGCTTGCTCACGATGTTCGATCCCCTCGGCTCAAGAAGGCCGCGACTCGAGCAGCGCCTTGGTCAGTGCGGGCACGATCTCGAACAGGTCGCCGACGATGCCGTAGTCGGCGACGTTGAAGATGGGAGCGCCGGGGTCTTTGTTGATGGCCACGGTGCAGTTGGCGCCCTTCATCCCTACCAGGTGCTGGATCGCTCCCGAGATTCCCACGGCGACGTAGAGCTTGGGCGCCACGGTCTGGCCGCTCGACCCGATCTGACGATCGCGCGGCAGCCAACCATTGTCGATGACCGGCCTGCTGGCGCCGATCTCCGCCCCGAGGGCCGCCGCCAGCTCCCGGATGATGGGCAGTTTGTCCGGTCCACCGATGCCGCGACCGACCGCGACGATGCGCTCGCAGGCGGTGAGGTCGACCACGTCGGCCGCGGCGTCCTCGACGCCGAGCAGATCGCGCTCCGCCTGGAGCGCTCCCGCGTCCACCGCGAGCGGAACGATCGGCGCCGTTTGACCGGTAGCGCGATCGGCAGCGGGAAACGCGCCGGCCTGAACCGAGACCACCATCGGACCGTCGCCGCGCACCCGCGCCCGCGCCTGCAGCTTGCCCTGGAGGATGGGCCGCGTCCACACCACGCCGTCGGCGCCGGCCTGCAGCGCGATCACTTCGGACAGCACTCCGGCGTCGTAGCCATGGGCGACGCCCGCCATGTAGTCGACCGATTGATAGGTATGGGGGAAGACCACGAAACGGGGCTGCTCCTGCTTGGCGGCGCCGACCAGTGCGACGGTGTACGGACCGGGGACGTACGAAGCGAGCGCGGGGTGGTCGGCGACCCGAACCGAAGCGACACCGGTGCGCGCGGCCTCGTCGGCCAGCGTCTTCACCTCGGAGCCGAGCAGGACGGCGTCGGCGGTCGAGCCGATCGCCTCGGCGATGCGCTTGGCCGCCGTCACCGCCTCCCACGACCCCGGGTGCGCCTTGCCCTCGCGATGCTGGAGGATCGCCCAGACGCCGCCCATCACAACACCCTCGCCTCGGCGCGCAGCAGCTCGACGAGCTGCGACGCGGTGCTCGCGACGTCGCCCTCGAGGATCCTGGCGCCGGTGCCCGCCCGTGGAAAGTCCACCTTCAGGATCTCGACGCGCGACCCGGCGGCGCCGGCTTCCCCTTCGGCCAGACCGATCTCGGCGCGCGAGAGAGTCGCGATCTCCTTGCGCTTGGCCTGCATGATCCCCTTGAGCGACGCGTAGCGAGGGTGGTTGATGCCGGCCTGTACCTCGAGCACGGCCGGCAGCCGCAAGCGGAAGATCTCGTTCTTTCCTGCTTCCATCTCACGCACGACCCGGGCGGATCCGCCACCGTTCTCGACCTCGATGCCCATCACCAGCCAGGCATGCGGCAGTCCCAGACGAGCCGCGACCAGGGATGCCGTCACGCCCCAACCGAGGTCGTCCGACTGCGATCCGGTGAGGACCAGGTCGAACGGCTCGCGACCGACCGCCGCGGCCAGCGCGCGCGCAGTCGCCACCGGGTCGCCCAACGAGAACGCGGGATCGTGCAGGTGCGCGGCGCGGTCGGCGCCCAGCGCCAGCGCCTTGCGCAGCGCCTCGCGCACGCGCTCGGGGCCGAGGCTGAACACCACCACCTCGCCGCCGCCGCTCTTGTCGCGGATCTGGAGCGCCTCCTCGAGCGCGCACTCGTCACTCTCGTTGATGACGAACGGGAGGTCCTCTTCCTCGATCCAGGTCCCCTGCTTGTTGAGGCGCAGGCGAGCCTCGGTGTCGGGCACCTGTTTGATGCAGACCGCGATCTTCATGCGTTGTTCGAAACGCGCCGCACGGGAGGCGGGAGCGTATCACCTGGAGCAGCCCGTCTTGGTGCCGGCTCGGCCATCGTGCTACCTTCTGCGCCGGAAAGACGCATGCCGATACACCTACCTATCCTCGGTCTCCTCGCGCAAGCTCAAGGCGCCAAGGGTCTCGGTGTCTGGGACCTCTTCCTCGATGCGGGGCCGGTCGACAAATTCATCCTCGCGGTGCTGGCCTTCTTCTCGCTGGTGTCGTGGGGCATCATCCTGAGCAAGGGCATCCAGTTCCGCCGCGCCGACAAGCAGACCCGCCGCTTCCTCGAGATCTTCCGCACCTCGAAGCGGTTCAGCGAGGTCAATGCGGCGGCTTCCAATCACTCGGCGTCGCCGCTGGTGGGACTCTTCCAGTCCGGCTACGTCGAGATCGATGCCCAGGTCAAGGCGGCGCAGGGAGAAGGCGCCGATCCCTCGCGCTACCGCATCCGCTCCATGGCGGCCATCGAGCGCACCCTCCGTCGAGCCGTGGGCGTCGAGCTCCACGTCCTCACCCGGTCGACCCAGTTCCTCGCCACCACCGCGGCCGCCGCTCCGTTCATCGGCTTGTTCGGCACGGTGTGGGGGATCATGCAGGCGTTCAACGACATCGGCATCACCGGGTCGACCTCGATCACCGCCGTAGCGCCCGGTATCGCCGGGGCGTTGATCAACACCGCCGCCGGTTTGGCGGCCGCGATCCCCGCGTTGGTCGCCTACAACACCTTCTCCACGCGCGTGCGTCGCATGCGGGAGGAAATGGAAGACTTCGTTTTGGAGTTCATGAATCTGACGGAACGCAACTTCACCTAGCCTTCAGGTTCCTCTCGCATGGCCCTCATTTCCGACAGCGGTGGTGGCGACGAACGGGTGATGGCGGACATCAACGTGACGCCGCTGGTGGACGTCATGTTGGTACTGCTGATCATCTTCATGGTCACCGCGCCCATGCTCCATCAGGGCATCGAGGTCGCCTTGCCGAAAGCGGAGGCCCAGAACCTCCCGCAGCGGGTGGACGATCCCATCGTCCTGACCATGACCCGCAACAAGCTGATCTACATCCGCGAGACGCCGGTGCACCAGACCGAGCTGGTCGACCGCCTGCTGCCGCTACTCCAGGCCCGTGGCGATCAGTCGGTGCTGCTCAAGGCCGATCGCGATCTGCCCTACGGCGAGATCATGGACCTCCTCACCCTCCTCAACCGCGGCGGCATCAGCAACGTGGGCATGGTCACCGAGCGCCGCGCCCCCAGGAGATGACGTGGAGGCCGTCGACACCGTCCTCGAGCAGCGCTCGCGTACCCGCCCGTGGTACCGGGGCGGCTCGCTGATCGGCGCGGTGATCCTTCACGTCGGGCTCGCGGCCGCGTTCATCATCGCTCCCAAGCTGTTCGCCGAGCGTCCGAAGACGCAGGAGTTCGTGGCCATCCGGATCGTCAGCCAGGCGGCGCTCGGCCAGATCGAGGTGCCGCCTCCGCCGCCGCCTGCAGCGCCGCCGCCTCCGCCCCAGCCCGAGGTCGCCGCGCCGCCGCCTCCACCGCCACCCGAGCCCGAGAAGCGCGAGCCGGAGCGCACGGTGCCGACCGACCCAGAGAAGGACCGCAACCGACCGGTCGAGCCGGCGCCACCCGCCGCGCCACCTCCGGCGCCCGCGCCGCTCGACGCGACACCGCTCGACGCCACCAATCCCGACTCGACCGCGCCG
>DATAFT010000546.1:0-6849 GCA_036257295.1 Thermoanaerobaculia bacterium | reverse complement strand
CTGGCCCTCGTCATCGTCGGCACCGGTCTACTGGTCGGGGTGGTCTATGACCAGATCCGGGTCGAGATCGGGATGCTGGGGGTCGGGGCGGCCGTTTTCCTCTTCGCCCGGTGGCTCGAAGCCCGGAGCCAGGGGTGACCGGACCGGGGCCCGGGCTTCCCCGGCGTCCGGCAACCTTTCCACGGGAGGCGCGTACCTAGGCGTGCTGGCGGATGGCGCAGGCGAGGGACGAAGATGTCGTGGCCGCAGTCCTGGCCGGACACACCGAACGCTACGAGGAGCTGGTCGACCGTTATCAAGGGCGCGTCGTCAACTACCTCTACCGCGTCGTCCACTCGCTCGAAGACGCCCACGACCTGGCGCAGGAAGTGTTCTTTCGTGTCTACCGCGCGCTCGATCGCTACGACCCGCAGTTCAAGTTCTCGACCTGGTTGTTCCGGGTGGCGCAGAACGCCGCGATCGACAGCGTTCGCAAGCGGCGCGTGCATCTGGTCTCGATGGAGCGGCCCGAGACCGAGGACAGCGACGGCGGGAGCTTCGAGTTCAAGAGCTGTGATCGCGGTCCCTACGGGGAGCTGCGCAATCTCGAGCGCGGCAACGCCATCGGCGTCGCCATCGAAGCGCTCCCGGACGAGTATCGCGAGCTGATTCATCTGCGCCACTTCGCCGAGCTCTCCTACGGCGAGATCGCGGAGCTCAAAGCCATGCCGCTGGGGACGGTCAAGAACAAGCTCTTCCGAGGACGCCAGATGCTCAAGGAGAAGCTGGCCGACTACCTGGTGGATTAGGTCGAATAGGTTCGTTTCGCACCGAGCAGACGCTTCGATCGCAAGGGACACGCAGAGTATGAAGAGTGGAGATCGAGAACCCCGGATCGAAGAGCTCGGCGCGGACGATTCGCCGGACGCGCTCGATCGACTGCTGAACGAGATCCGCGTTCCGGTGGATCCTGCTTTCAGCCGTCAGGTCATGAGCCGGCTGCCCGACACTGACTGGCGTCCACGTCGCTCCGCTCACCGCGAGTGGGCGATCGCGGCGGCGCTGGTCGCCATGCTCGCCGCCATCGCGGCGGTCCTCGTCACCGGCGGCGAAGGCTCGGCGCCGGGCGTGGGAACCAGCATCGTCGATCTGGTGGTGGCGACGGTTTCCGCCGGCGCCGGTTTCCTGGCCGCGAGCTGGCGTGGCATCGGTACCATGGTCGACGCCGCGCTCGACGGATCGGTGAGCGCGCTGGTGGCACTCGGTCTCGCCGCGCTCGCCGCCAACGGCCTCCTCCTCGTGCTGCTGCGCCGGCGTCGCTCGCCGGTCCGCTCGAGCGACGACTCCTAAGCGCTGCTGGTCCCGTCTTCCACTCACCCGGATATTCTCGGCCGCGGTGTACCGCGCTCTGGCGATCGCGTCGGCCGTTCTGGTCTGCTGCTCCGGCGCCGGGGCGCGCGCGCTGCAATCGAACGCCGTCGCTCCCACCGCGCAGGCTCCCGCCGCGGTGCACATCGCGCGCGACAGCGTCGCGGCCAGTCAGGTGGTGGCGCTCGGACGCGATCTCGTGCTCGAAGGAAAGGCCGCCGCCGGTGTCGCGGTGCTGCGGGGCTCGGCGCGGATCGCGGGCACGGTCGATGGCGACGTGGTGGTGATCGGCGGTCGCGTCGAGCTCGAGCGCACGGCCAGCGTCGACGGCGACGTCTTCGTTCTCGGCGGCGACATCCACGCGCAGCCCGGCTCGCGGGTGACCGGGCGCACCGTGGCATATCCCACCGCTCCGGGAGCGCTGTTGGTGCTGGCCGAGGGCCCGGCGCTCGGACTCTCACCGTGGTCTCGCGTCGTGGTGGGTACCAAGCTCGCCCTGCTCGCGGCGTGGCTGGTCACCGTCATGGCTCTGGTGGGATCGGCGTGGCCGGCGATCGAGTCGACGGCGGCGGCGATCGCGGAGGCGCCGCTGCGCAGCTTGTCGACCGGACTCGTCGCGGTGCTGGCGATGCTCCTGCTCGGATTGTTCCTGAGCGCGTTTCTCGGAGTGGCGGCCGGCGTGCCGCTGCTGGTGTTGCTCGGTCTGGCGTCGCTCGTCCTCAAGCTGTGGGGAACGGTCGCGGTGTGCGCGCTGCTCGGGCGTAGCGTCGCGCGCGTCGCCGGATGGCGCGGCAGCGGACCGCTCGCAACGACGCTCTACGGCCTCGCGCTCCTCGGCGCGCTCAAGTTCGTGCCGTGGGTCGGCGTGTGGGCGTGGACGGCGGCCACCCTGATCGGCGTCGGCGCGTCGCTGCTGACCAAGCTCGGCCGGCGTGAAGCGTGGATCGTCGCGCCCGCACCCTGAGGAACGCGCCTTGACCGTCCGAGATCCTTACCGTACTCTGCCCTCGCTCGCCGCGCTCGGATGCCGCAACCACTCTCCACTCCGGCCCCCAGCTAGAAAATGTTCTGTCAGGTCTGCGGCTCGCTGCAGAACGACGAGACCGAGTACTGCGACCGCTGCAATCAGAAGCTGCTGGTGGTATCCGGCCCGGGCGCCGAAGAGATCCAGCTCGAGGAGCAGCGACCCGAGGACAACTTCTCGTTCGACGAGCACCTGCTCGAGCGCATCTCGGTGCTGGAGGAGGTGCTCAAGCGCACCGCCGAGACCGTGCGCGACATCCTGTCGACGCTCCAGAAGCAGGAGAAGAACCTCCTCATCAATCACACCGGCTTGAACGCGCTCGCCGACACGCTGCAGGTCAAGGGCGTGATCGAGACCCAGGTCTGGAGCCAGGCCTGGGAGCTGCGCGCGCAGGGTCAGCTCCTCGCGCTCGAGAAGAGGGAGCGATTCGCCGCCTGCCGCGACCGCATCGAGGCGCTCTATCGGGGCAAGCGGCGCGAGGGGTTCCTGCGCCACCTCCGCCAGGCCGAAGTGCACTTCCTGTCGTTCGAGCTCGAAGCGGCGATCGAGGCGCTCGAGGCCGCCTACGCGCTCGACCGCGCCAACTACCAGTTGGCCCACTTCCTGGGCGAGACCTGGTTCAACGAGGGCGACGCCGAGAAGGCGCTGCGCTACTTCACCCGCGTCCTCGATCTCAAGCCCGATCACTACGACTGTCTGGTCTACAGCGGCGTCATCCAGTACGAGCTGGGCGATCTCACCCGCGCCGAGGCGTTCCTCGAGCGCTCGGTCGAGGTCTACCCCGACGCATTCCTGCCGCTGTTCTGCCTGGGCGCGATCCACGCTCGCGAAGGCAGGCTCGAACAGGCCGCCTCCTACCTCGAGCGGGCGGTGCGCGCCGATTCGGTGCCGCAGGCCTACTACCTGCTCGGCAGCGTCTACCACGATCTCTCGCGACAGCTGCCGGCGATCCGCGCGCTGCGCAACGCGACGCGCCTCGACCCCACTTTCGAGGAGGCGCATCACCTGCTCGGCCTCACCTACCTCGATCGTCACTGGCGGCGCAAGGCGCTCGAGTCGTTCCGGCAGGCGCAGCGCCTGAACCCGAAGAAGATGCGCTACCGCGATCTGGTCGGCTATCTGACCGGGCGCTCCGAGGTGCCGCTGCCGCGCGTCGAGGGCGAGGCCGCCCAGTGGCTCGAGCGCGCCGAGAAGAGCCTGCAGAGCGATCAGACCGCGGAAGCCCTGCGCTGCTACGGCCGCGCGCTGCGCTTGGAGCCCGAGAACCCGACCGTGCTGATGTCCCATGCGCTCGCCTGCCTGCAGATGAACCGCCACCAGGAGAGCGAGGCGATCACGCGCAAGGTGCTCGACCTCAATCCGGGCGAGATGCTCAAGGCGACCGCCTACGCCGCGCTGATCGAGGCGCTGCGCGGCGAAGGACGCTACGGGGAGAGCAACCGCGTCGGCGGGCGCCTGCTCGACGAGGGCACCTCGAACTTCGCGCAGACCATCGCCTACTACGAGATGGCCTACAACCTGGCGGAGATGGAAGAGGACCTCGACCGCGCGCTCGACTACGCGCACCGCTCGCTCGAGCTCGCTCCCGACGAGCTCAAGGAGTTCCCGCTCGCCGCCCTGGGCTGGGTGCACTACAAGCGCCGCGAGTTCGTGCAGGCGGTGGAGTTCCTCGAGCGCTCGACCGAGCTCGAGCGCTCGCCGACCACGCTCACGCACCTCGGCATGGCTCTGCTCGCCTCGGGCAACGAGGAGCAGGCGCGCACCGTGCTGCGCGAAGCGCGCCGACTGGGCGAGCGTGAGATGTCGCTCCAGGACAAGATGATGGCGTTCCTGCGCGACTCGACCCGCCTGTTCGAGGCGCTCGACCATCCGCCTGCGGACTGAGACCGCCATGCGCTGGAGCCGCTTCTACCTCTTCACCACGCGAGAGGATCCCGGCGACGCCGAGGTGGTGAGCCATCGCTTGATGGCGCGTGCCGGCATGCTGCGCAAGCTCGCGGCCGGCATCTACGTGTACGCGCCGCTCGCGTTGCGCACGATCGCCAAGTTCGAGGCGATCGTTCGCGCCGAGATGAACAAGGTGGGCGGCGTCGAGCTGCTGATGCCGGCGATCCAACCGTCGTCGCTGTGGATCGAGTCCGGGCGCTGGGAGCAGTACGGCAAGGAGCTGCTGCGGATCAAGGACCGCCACGAGCGTGAGTTCTGCTTCGGTCCCACCCACGAGGAGGTCGTCACCGATCTGGTGCGGGCCGACGTGCGCAGCTATCGCCAGCTCCCCTTGCTGCTCTACCAGATCCAGACCAAGTTCCGCGACGAGATCCGGCCCCGCTTCGGGCTCATGCGCGGCCGCGAGTTCATCATGAAGGACGCCTATTCCTTCCATGCCAGCGAGCAGAGCCTGGCGGAGACCTACGATCGCGTGTGCGCGGCCTATCGCGCGATCTTCGACGCCTGCCGGCTCGACTCGACCACGGTCGAGGCCGACACCGGAACCATCGGCGGCTCGTCGTCGCACGAGTTCATGGTGCTGGCTTCGACCGGCGAGAGCGCGGTGGTCACCTGTCGCGCCTGCGGCTACTCGGCCAACGTCGAGAAGGCGGAGGCAGCCGAGGCCCTGGCCGCGCCAGCATCATGGTCCGGCGGCGCCACCGACTCCTCGACCTTGCGCGAGGTCCCCACTCCGGGGCTGCGCACCATCGACGAGGTGGGGCGAGCGCTGGGCATCGAGCCGGCCCAACTGGTGAAGACGCTGATCTATGACGCCGACGGCAGGACGGTCGCGGTCGCCGTGCGCGGCGATCACGAGTTGAACGAGATCAAGCTCGCTCGCGTCCTGGAGGCGCGCGAGGTGCGCCTGGCCGACGACGCGGCGGTGGCGCGCGCCACCGGGGCTCCCACCGGCTTCGCGGGTCCGGTCGGGCTCGCCGCCGGCGTGCCGTTGCTCGCCGACCTCGCCACCCGCGGCCTGCGCAGCTTCGGCGCCGGCGCCAACCAGGCGGACGCCCACTACACCGGCGTGGTCTGGGGACGCGACGCCGAGCCCACCATGTGGGCCGACCTGCGCCTGGTGCGCGGCGGCGACGCCTGTCCGCGCTGCGGCACGCCGCTCGAGGAGAAACGGGGCATCGAGGTCGCGCACGCGTTCATGCTCGGCACCAAGTATTCGACTGCGATGGGGGCCGGCTTCACCGACGAGGGCGGGGTCAACCATCCGTTCATCATGGGGTGTTACGGCCTCGGCATCAGCCGCACGGTGGCGGCCGCGATCGAGCAGAACCACGACGAGACCGGCATCATCTGGCCGCTGCCGCTCGCTCCGTTCCAGGTGCTGCTGGTATCGCTCAACCCCAAGGACGATGCGGTGCGCGCCACCGCCGACCAGCTCTACGAAGCGCTGGTGGCGCAGGGCGTCGAGATCCTCTACGACGACCGCGACGAGCGGCCCGGCGTCAAGTTCAACGACGCCGACCTGATCGGCATCCCGATCCGGTTGGTGGTCGGCGGCAAGAGCCTGGCGCAGGGGAACGTCGAGCTCTCGCTGCGTCGCGACCGCGAGAAGCACGCGGTCGCGGTCGGCGACGCCGTGGCGCGGACTCTCGAGCTCGTTGCCGGCTAGCTCCGCTTGAACAGCACTCGATCGATGAACGCGCGGGGTTTCAGGACCCGGACTGCCCCATAAGGAGACAGGTCCAAGAGATCTCGATCGCCACTCACGACGTACTCGACACCAGCGGCAACGGCACAGGCGAGGAACTTGTCGTCTTCCGAGTCCCTTGAAGCCCGCTCGAAGAGTGGCGACGCCGCGACCAGGATCGCCGAGACCGAGACCAGATCCAGAGCCGGACCCTCCACTCCAGGGAACTTGACCGCCAGTTCCTCGCCCACGCGGACGTACTCCTCGAGGATCTCGCGGGAAACGACGATCTCCGCGCTTCCATCGCGCCACGCTTCCAGGATGCGACCCGGCGGTCCTCCGAAGAAGACGCCAGAAACGAAGACATTGGTGTCGAGAACGATCCTCAACGCGACCGCACGGAGCGGATGGCGGCGGCGACGTCCGACCGTTTCAACCCTGCTCGCCGCGCGGCTCGCCGGGCAGCGGCAACGACATCGTCGAACTCACGCATCGAGGGCATGCTGATCGGCTTGAGGACGACAGTGTCTCCTTCACCGAGCACTACGAACTCCACGCCGGGCTCGAGACCGAGTCTCTTTCGGATCGCCTCTGGGATGACGACCTGCCCCTTCGAGGACATCTTGGTGGTCGAGACCTCGCGCATGCGGAGATCTTACCAGTAAGAACAGGCCGACGGATGCGACCCCGAGTCGCCGAGGTTGCCGCTCCTGGCGAGGCCCAGAGACAGCTACTTCGCGCCGCCCGCCGCCGGCGCCACTTCCTTGGGCGTCTCGACGGTGAGTCGCAGGGTGCGGATGCGATTGCCGTCGATCTCCTGGACCTGCAGCGCGAGGTGGCCGAT
>DATAFT010000517.1:0-3057 GCA_036257295.1 Thermoanaerobaculia bacterium | reverse complement strand
CGACTGCTGCCTCGCAAGATGCCGCCGCTGGTGGCGCGGTACTGACCGATCGCTCAGAAACCCGCGGCGGTAAGCTGATGCACCACGAACGGGAGGTCGCATGATCAAGGGCGTGCACACGATGTTCTACACCTCGCAGGCTCGGGAGCTGCGCGAGTTCCTGCGCGACAAGATCGGCTTGAGCGGCACCGACGTCGGCGACGGCTGGCTCATCTTCGACCTGCCCGAGGCGGACCTGGGCTGTCATCCGACCGAGCCCGGCGGTCCGCTGTCGGGGACCGGGAACATCTCGTTCTATTGCGACGACATCGCGCAGACGAAGAAGGAGCTCGAGTCGCGCGGCGTCGAGTTCACGCAGGAGGTCAAGGACCAGGGCTACGGCCTGGTCACCTACTTCCGCGCGCCCGGCGGCTTCGACATCCAGCTCTACCAGCCGCGCTATTCCAGATAGGGATGGCGCCGTCCTCGGCGCCCAAGACATCGGAGGCCTAGGGCATGGTAGGCACCAGGCCCTACGCCTCCGGGACTCTGCGTGGCTTGATCTCGATCGAGGTTTCCGCCACCACCACCGAGTCGTCGGGGATGTCCTCGTTGACCATCGCGGCGGCGCCGATGAAGCAGCGATCGCCGACGTGGATGTCTCCGATGATCATCGCTCCAGCGCCGATGAAGACGTCGTCGCCCACGGTCGGCATCTCGCGACGCCGGCTCGGATAGGGACCGCCGATGGTGACGGCGTGGAGGATGGTGGCGCCGGCGCCGATCCGAGCGTAGCCTCCGATCACGATCCCGACGCCGTGGCTGATGAGGAGTCCGGGGCCGATCTCCGCCGCGGGCGCGATGTCGACGCCGGTGAGAAACAGCGAGAGCCTGGCGAACAGCGGTCCCAGCACCGGGATGTGGCGGCGCTTGCAGGCGTGCGCGACGCGATGGAGCACCACCGCCTGGTAGCCGTTCTCGAACAGCAGCGACTCGATCACGTACCAGGGGAACGGCTTGCTCTTGAGCTCGCGCAAGCGGCGGGCGTCGGCGGCGAGGTTGCCGCGTCGCGCCTGGCGAGGCGCTCCCCGGGGGGTGGTGGGCGGCGCCGGGGAAGCCTCGCCCTGGGCGCCGGGCGTTACGGCCGCGACCGCGGCCTCGGCGCGCGCTTCGCCGGGACCGCTCAACCCGACCCCTCGCCGAAGTTGCTGGCGAGGATGGCGAGATCGTCGCCGTCAACCACCTCGTCGCGATTGAAGTCGGCTTCGGGCAGATAGCGGACCTGGTTCGAGGTGGCCCCGAAGCTGCGGCCGAGCAACACCAGATCGACACCGTCGACGCGGCCGTCCTCGTCGACGTCGCCCTGCAGCGATTCGCTGGAGACCCGGAACGAGCTCACCACGCGATCGACGGTGTTGGCCGGCGAGGCGCGGTCACGCGAGCGCAGCCCGATCTGGACCAGGCCGGTGAAGGGCTGTGGCGGGGTGTACTCGAAGCGAAGGCGCGTGGCGGTGCCCGTGGCCGACGCGTCGTCGACGACGACGCCGTTGATCAGCATGTCGGTGGCCTGGACGTCGATCCCGGCACCGAAGTCCCACACGTCCATGCGGATCCTCACGTTGGGCCGCACCTGGGTGCGCCCCACCTGGGGACGGATGAGACCGGTGACCGGCGGCACCGAGTCGACGCCGACGATCACGTCGAGGAAGACGCGAGCCAGCTTGTCGTAGCCCCTGGCGTTGGGATGGCCGACTGGATCGTCGGGGTCGTGGCTGTAGAAGTCCTGGTAGTAGTTCGGCGTGGTGATGAACTCCTCGAACGGATCGGCGACCTGGCGCAGAGAGGTGCCGCCGAGGTCGCGGATGGTCTCGGCCAGCTGCTGCGTCAGGATGTTCTCGCGGTCGACGTTGGCGACCGGGCTCCTCGGAATCACGGTGGCCACCATCACGTCCATGCCGGCGCGCTCGCCGCGCTTCGCCATCTCGTCGAGGTTGAAGGCGATGGTCTCGGGCGACACGTTGTGGGGGAGGTCGTTGGTGCCTTCCATCAACAACAGCACGTCGCCACCTTCGGCCAGCACCGAGTCGATGCGCGCCAGACCGTCGACCGTGGTCTCACCGGCCACACCGCGGTTGCGCACGTCGGCGTTGCGGCCGCGCGCGATCAGCAGTCCTTCGAGCCGCGGTGGGTAGCCGCCGCCCTCCTCGTCGCCGGTGCCTTCGGTGACGCTGTCGCCGAACGCCACGTAGATCGTGGGCGACTGCGGCGACGCGATGCCGCCGGCGCCGAGTAGAGCGAGGCAGCCGGCGGCGAGAACGCGTCGTGCGTCGCGCCCGCTCAAGGTGTGCTCGACCGTTCAGCGGAGCCGCGGGCGACCCACTCCAGGCGCGCCGCTCCGCCGGCGCCGACCTGCACCACCGGCCGCCGCCCCGGGTCACCGGTCCAGCGGGTGCGCGACCGCACCTCTCCTCTGCCGCCCAGCTCGATCAGATCCCACCGCCCTTCGACACCCTCACGAAAGACGAGCAGCGGCCCGCTCTTGGTGTCGTCGACCGCGAAGAAGGGGAACACCGAGCCGGCTCCGCCCAGCCGCTCCTCGTCCCGCCACCCGGCGTCGGCCTCGAAGCGCATCAGCCGGCCGCGATAGGCGCCGCCGTCGTAGCGGCTCCAGGCCGCCACCGCGCCGCGCGCCGTCGGAGCGACCACCGGAGTGATGTCGGGCACCTGATTGTCGGGATGGAGCCGCGCCGGCGCCGTCCAGCTCGTGCCGTCGCGGCGGCTCCACAGAATCTCGTCGTCGCCACCGTCGAAGGCGCTCCACACCAGGAGCCAACTGCCGTCGGCCAGCACCGCGCCCGACAGTGCGAGCTGACTGCCGTCGAGCGCGGGCGAGACCCACTCCGCCGCAGTGAACCCGCCCCCGTTCCATGCCGCGGCGCGCACGCCGAGAGCGCTCGGGTCGGAGCCTTCGAGCCAGACCAGGCCCACCAGCCTGCCGGACTCGACCAGCGGCTGCGGTGAAACCGCGGTCGCGGAGCCCGAAGGCGGGACCGGGAGCTCCTTCATCCCTTTCTCGTT
>DATAFT010000463.1:0-4910 GCA_036257295.1 Thermoanaerobaculia bacterium | reverse complement strand
CGCCGGCGCGGCAGACCGCGGCGCGGGACGATGCGGTAGATGCGCCCGCGATCGGCGCCGGCGCGCAGGTCCGCGCCGCGCCGCGACTCGGGAATGTAGTCGGGGTGCTCGATGGTGTCGCGCTGCATGTCGATCAGGTAGAGCGCGCCGTCGGGTCCCATCTCGACGCCGGTCGGGCGGAACGCGGGATCGCGGCTGGCGAAGAACTCGCGAGCGCGCTCCTCGGGCGCGCGCTCGGTCGAGGCCGCCGGCCCGTCCTCGCCCACCAGCTCACGCGACACCAGGTTGCCGACCACGTCGCAGACCAGGAGGCCGCGTGGAATGCCTTCGCCTTCGAAGTCCAGATAGCCGATGCCGCCCGCCGCGCTGTAGTAGCCGGCCTGTTCGGGGTGATTCGGTCGAGTGGACGGCGCCGAGATCGGGAAGACGCGCGCCATCGCCCCGTGCACCGAAACGTTGATGGTGGCATCCAGCGGCGGCAACGCAGGCGCGCGCTCCAGATAGCGCACCGGCACCATCCGCTGCTGCAGGTGGTCGACATTGTAGGGAGCGAAGCTGCGGCCCCACTGGTCGAAGACGAGGCCGAAGCCACCCGCGGTCTGGTAGGTGGTCTCGAAAGCCCGCGAACGCGGATCGAAGGCGAAGTCGAGCCCGCGCAGCACGAGGTCCCCCACCCGCCCCCCGTTGCCGCCATTGGCGCCGTGAATCCGGTTGTCGATCGCCCAGCGCAGGCCGTTCACGTTGCTGTCGGTGACGCCGAGCGTGAAGCCGTCGTAGACCACTTCGCGAAGGTCCGCTCGGCCGTCGCCATCCTCGTCTTCGAGATAGAGGATCTGGGGCGGCGCGGTGACGAAGATGCCGCCCATCCAGGGCGCCACCGAAGTCGGAAAGCTCAGGCCCTCGGCGAACACGGTGCTGCTGTCGGCGCGGCCGTTCCGATCGCGGTCCTCGAGCAGCCGGATGGTTCCTCCAGCGCGGCCATCGGGCGGGAGCCCCAACGGATAGTCGCGCATCTCGACCACGTACATGCGCTCGGAGGCGTCGAACGCGAGCGCGACCGGATCGACCACGTCGGGCTCGGCGGCGAAGAGCTGGATCTCGAGCGCGTCGTGGAGCTCGAAGGATCCGGGCTCGGGCAGCGCCGGCCGCGGCGGAGAGCAACCGAGGACGAGAGCGATCAGAGAAGAGAGGGCAATCGGGAGTGCGCCGCGAGAAACACTCACACCCCGCTACCGGCCCATGGTCAGGGGTGGGAGGGCCGTTGGTCTTCCCTAGGCTTGATCAGGAAGTGGCCGTGTGCCGCGGCGATCGGCCGCGACGGGTCCTCCTGCCAGGCCTCCACTCGCACGTTGGCGACGCGCCGTCCATGCTTGGTGATGGTCGCCTGCGCGAAGGTATCGCGCGGCCGGCCCGAGCGCAGATACTCGAACGAGATGTCGATCGTCTTGGGGAGGAACTGGCTGTCGCTCGCCCAGATCAGCGTCGCGAGCGCGGTGGTCTCGAGGAAGGCGCCGATCACCCCGCCGTGAATCGCCGGCAGACGGACGTTGCCGATGATGTCGTCACTGAACTTGAGGACGAGGACGGGCGTCTCCGCGGTGCCTCTCGACAGCGCCGGCGCCGACGGCCCTTCGGCCACGCCGATCCCGAGCAGCTTGGTGTACGGCGTGTTCTCGAGCAGCGCGTGCAGGCTCTCGACGTCGCCGAAGTGGGAGAGGCGGTCGAAGGGCTCCGTCATCCTCGAGCGTCGCCGGGGGGTCGGGGGGTGTCGGACCGAGTGGTGCCCGGCCGCGTGGTGCCGGCGACGCTCGAGGAAATGTCTGCCGGCTCACGATCGGGCGCCGACAGCATGAAGGTCGCCACCGAGGTGGCGATCGGATCGGCGGGATCGTCGTGGTACGCCGTCCCGCGCACGAACGCCACGTTGCGGGTCAGCTTGTAGCACTCGGCCCGCGCCAGCAGGTCCTTACCCGGCATCGCCGGCTTCATGTAGTCGATGCGCAGGTCGAGCGTCGCGATCGGGCGCCAGCCCGCCATGCCTTCGACACGCGCCGCGAGGGCACTGCCGACAGCGGCTCCGGAGGCGCTGTCGAGCGCGGACGTGATCACGCCGCCGTGTAGCACTCCAGTGGCGGGATTACCGACCAGCTTGCGATCGTAGGGCACGCACATGAGGGCGACGCCGCCGCCGGTCTCGACCAACCGCATCCCGATCGCGCGGCTGTGCGGGATGTGGCGGTGGTCGGGCTGGCCCATCCCCGGTTGAGGCGGGGGTGGCCGCCAGGCCTCGCGTGGGGGCGCCTCGCTCATGAGCTCGGGGATCGTAACAGGCCCGAGAACCGGCGCCAGCGACCGGTCGCCCCACGTTACACTCGGCATCATGCGCGTCGTCTCGCTCGCGTGCTCGAACACCGAGATCGTGTGCGCCCTCGGTTGCGCCGATCTCCTGGTCGGCGTCGACGATCATTCCGACTACCCACCGGACGTGGTGGCGCGACTGCCACGCGTCGGCCCCGATCTTGAGCCCGACGTCGGGCGAGTGGCGGCGCTCGAGCCCGATCTCGTGCTCGCGACGCTCACGGTGCCAGGGCACGAGCGCGTGGTGGCACAGCTCGAGGCGGCGGGCCTTCCCTACATCGCGCCCGAGCCGGTCTCGCTCGAGGACGTGTATCGCGACATCCGGGACATCGGAGCCAGGCTGGGGGTGCCGGAGCGAGCGCGCGACGTGGCGGAGGCCATGCAGCGTGAGCTCGAGCCGACGCCAGCCGCGCACGAGGAGACCGAGCGACCGAAGATCCTGCTCGAATGGTGGCCCAAGCCGGTGATCGCGCCGGGCCGGTTGAGCTGGGCGAGCGACCTCATCGCGCGCGCCGGTGGCAGCAACCCGCTGGGCGCCGACGACGTCAAGAGCCGTCCACTGAGCGACGAGGAGGTGCGCGACATCGACCCCGACGCCATCGTCCTCTGCTGGTGCGGCGTGCCCTTCGAGAAGTACCGCACCGACGTCGTTCTCGACAATCCGAGCTGGCGCGCGGTGACCGCCATCACCGGCCGGCAGGTGCACTGCATCCCCGAGGCCTTTCTCGGCCGGCCGTCGCCGCGGCTGATCGACGGCTTTCGCGCGTTGCGCGCCGTGGTCGAAGCCTGCCGAGCGGCGCGCGCGCGCCCTGCGGTAAGGTGAGCCCGATGGCCCACGCCGAGCTTCGCCGCGAGCTGGGAGCCACCAGCGCGGTCATGATCACGGTCGGCTCGGTGATCGGCTCCGGCATCTTCCTCAAGCCCCTCGACATCGCGCGATCGCTGCCGAGCCCGGCCTGGATCTTCGGCGCCTGGGTGACGATCGGCGTGATCTGCTTCTGCGGCGCGCTGGCCTACGCCGAGCTGGGCGCAATGCTGCCCGAAGCGGGCGGGATGTACGCGTTCATCCGCGAAAGCTGGGGACGCTTCCCCGCATTCCTCTACGGCTGGTGCCTGATGCTGGTGATCTCGAGCGGCGCGGTGGCCGCGCTCGCGGTCGCCTTCGCCAGCTCGCTCGCCACGCTGGTGCCGCTCGGCGCCAACGGGCAGATCGCGGTTGCGGCGGCGATGATCCTCACGCTGGCGCTGGTCAATCACTTCGGCGTGAGGTGGGGCGCGCTTCTGCAGAACCTGTCGACGACGGCCAAGCTCCTCTCGCTGTTCGGGATCGTCGTCGCCGGCTTCGTCATGTATCGCGTCGTGGCGGGCGATATCGCAACGCGGCCTGACGCGGCCGCCGTGGCTGCCGGCGAACTGGCTCCACCCGGCCTCCTCGCCGGTCTCATCGTCGCCAGCGTCGCGATTTTCTGGGCCTACGAAGGTTGGTACAGCCTGCCCTTCAACGCCGCCGAGCTCAAGCGGCCGGAGCGCGACCTGCCGCGCGGGCTGATCTTGGGGATGCTCATCCTGGTCGTCACCTACACCGCAGTCAATGCCGCCTATCTCCACGTCGTGCCGCTCGACGAGATGCGGGTGATGAGCTCCGAGCCCGAAGTCCCCAAGACCGTGATCGCGCGCGCCTTCGGCGTGGGCGCCGGTGATTGGCTGGCGATCCTCATCTGCATGTCGACGTTGGGCGCGGCCAATCCCAACCTCCTTTCCAGTCCGCGCTGCTTCTACGCCATGGCGCGCGATGGCGTGGCCTTTCCCGCGCTGATGCGGGTCCACGCCGTCTATGGCACACCGACGGTCGCGATCTGGGCGCAGGCGCTGTGGTCCGTTGCGCTGGTGATCGTGCTGAAGACCTTCCGCGACATCACCGAGTACGTCGTGTTCGCCTCGCTGATCTTCTACGGCCTCGCCGTTGCCGCGGTCTACCTGCTGCGGCGACGACGGCCCGATGCGCCACGCCCGTACCGCTGCTTCGGCTATCCGCTGACGCCGGCGATCTTCATTGCGGCGGTCGCGTTCGTCGACCTCTACACGCTGATCGATCCACGCATGCGCATCAATGCGCTCTACGGCCTCGGCATCCTGGTGCTCGGCGCGGTGGTCTACTTCTCGACGCGCCTCCATCAGGGCGGCAGTTCGACGCGGCTCGACCGCGCAGCCTAGAATCGCGGCGCCATGCAGGCAGCGGATCGCTCGGCGGCGAGCAGCACGCCCAGGCAGAGCATGCCCGGCCCCTCCCGACCCCCCGGGCATGCTCTGCCCAAGGTGTTCTTCGGCTGGTGGGTGGTCACCGCCGTGTTCGTGATGCTCGCGGTCTCGTCGGGCCTCGGCTTCTACAACCTGTCGGTGCTGCTCGGCGCCTTGACCGAGGAGCGTGGCTTCTCGGTGTCGGCGGTGTCGGGAACGACGGCGCTCTGCTTCATGGTGAGCGGCGTCGCCGGGCTCGGCGTGGCGCGGCTGCTCGAGCGTTGGGATCCGCGGCTGGTGGTGGCCGGCGGCGC
>DATAFT010000413.1:0-7533 GCA_036257295.1 Thermoanaerobaculia bacterium | reverse complement strand
ACCAGGCCTTCAACGCTGCCGGCGCGGCGATCGCCGGCGTGCAATGGTCCGCCGGCAGAGTCGTGGTCCCGTGACCGACGAGATCCGCCTGTGGAACACCCTGGGCCGGGGGCTCGAGGTCTTCGCGCCGCTCGGCGACCGCATCCGGATCTACACCTGCGGGCCGACGGTTTACGGGCGCGCCCACATCGGCAATCTGCGCACCTTCCTGTGGGAGGACGTGCTGTGCCGAGCGCTGGAGCACCTCGGCCACCGGGTCGAGCAGGTGATGAATCTCACCGACGTCGAGGACAAGATCATCAACGGCGCCGCCAAGGCCGGCGTCTCGATCCGAGAGTTCACGGCGCCGCACGTCGACGACTTCTTCAAGGACCTCGACCGCCTGCACGTGCGGCGCGCCGCGCTCTATCCACGCGCGACCGAGCACGTGCCCGAAATGATCGAGCTGGTGGCGCGCCTGATCGAGACCGGCCATGCCTACATCTCGGAAGGCTCCGTCTTCTTCCGCATCGAGAGCGACGCCGACTACGGCCGCTTGTCGGGCGTCGACCTCTCCGCGGCACGTCGCGGCGAGCGGGTCGCCGACGACGAGTACGGCAAGGACGACGTGCGCGACTTCGTCCTGTGGAAGGCCGCCAAGCCCGGCGAGCCGAGCTGGGATTCGCCGTGGGGGCCCGGACGCCCGGGCTGGCACATCGAGTGCTCGGCGATGAGCATGAAGTACTTCGGCCCGTCGTTCGACATCCACTGCGGCGGCGTCGACAACATCTTCCCCCACCACGAGAACGAGATCGCGCAGAGCGAGTCGGCCACCGGCGCGCCGTTCGCGCGCTACTGGCTCCACGCCGAGCACCTCATCGTCGACAGCCAGAAGATGTCGAAGTCGCTCGGCAACCAACACACCCTCGACGACGTGCTCGCCCAGGGCGCCGATCCGCGCGCGGTGCGGTACGCCCTGCTCTCGGTGCACTATCGCCAGAAGCAGAACTTCACGTTCGCGGCGGTCGAGCAAGCGGCCGCGGCGCTGCGGCGGATCGACGACTTCCGCTTCCGGCTCGGTCACACGGCAGAGACCGCCGCCGCTAGCGACGCCATGACCGCCGCCGCCAGCCGATTGGCGACCGACTTCTCGGCGGCGCTGCGCGACGATCTCAACGTCTCCGCCGCCCTCGCCGCCGTGTTCGGCTTCGTGCGCGAGGCGAACGTCGCGATCGAGGAAAGCCGCCTCGGGCCGGGTGATCGCGAGGTCGCGGCGCGCGCGCTGCGCGAGGTCGACGCGGTGCTCGGCGTCCTTCACCAGGAAGAGTGGGCGCCGGCCGGCGAAGCGGCGACCGCGGCAGGTCTGGCCGACGGCGAGATCGAATCGCTGGTCGCCGAGCGGGAAGCAGCGCGCCGCGCGAGGGACTTCCGCCGCTCGGACGCCCTCCGTGATCAGCTCCGCAACGGCGGAGTCCTGGTCGAGGACACCGCGTCGGGCCCGCGCTGGCGCCGGGAGTGAGCGAGACGACGACACCGCCAGGCCCTGCCGCCGAGTTCGAAGCTCAGCCACACACCCGCGCCCGCGGGCGCGCCGGAGAGGATGCCGCCTGCGACTTCCTGGCCGCCGCCGGCTACCGGATCCTCGAGCGCAATGTCTCGACCGAAGCGGGGGAGATCGATGTCGTCGCCGCCGACGGAGCCACGCTCTGCTTCGTCGAGGTCAAGGCGCGCGCCGACGACGAGCATGGGCCGGCGATCGCGTTCGTCGGCCCGGCCAAGCAGCGCCGGCTCGCCCGCTGCGTCGCGCTCTATCTTGCCAGCCGCGAGGTCCGAGACCGCGCGGTGCGCTTCGATGTGATCGGCTTGGAGCGAGAGGCGGGCGCCTGGCGATGCGAGCTGGTCCGCGGCGCGTTCGAAGCGACAGCGTCGTTCTCGGTTTGACTCGACCCCACCGTGACGGTAGGATTCGACGCCGCTGGAAGGCGGGAATAGCTCAGGGGTAGAGCACAACCTTGCCAAGGTTGGGGTCGCGGGTTCAAATCCCGTTTCCCGCTCCAGGCGCATTCCACGGCCGGCCGCTTCCTCTCCTGTAGTGAATCCCCCGGCGACGTAGCCAAGTGGTAAGGCGAGGGTCTGCAAAACCCTTATTCGTGGGTTCGATTCCCACCGTCGCCTCCATTCCCTCTGGATAGGATGCGTGGATGACCGGCCCTCGAGCCACGATTCTCGCCGCCTTCGTAGCCGCGACCTCCGCGTTCGCGTCACCGACCCCCGCGCAGGAGCGCGATACCAGCGTCGCCGAAGAGATCACCGTCTTCGAGGCGCAGGTCACGGTCGACACCAGCGGTCTCGGCCCCATCGACCGCCAGCGCCAGCGCCCAGACCAGATCCTGCTGCTCGAAGGCGGCGTGCCGCGGCGCGTCACCAATCTCGAGGCGCTCGGCACCGGGAGTTGGCGCATCCTGGTCTATATCGACGCTCCCACCTCGCGCGCTCGCACCGTGAAGCTCGCGGCACAGCGGCTCGGGAGCCTGGCCCGCCAGCTCACCGACCTCGGCAGCGTCGAGGTCGTGATGGCGGATCCCGAGCCGCACACCGTGCTCGACGCCGGCCGTGAGCCGACGCCATTGGCCGATCGTCTGGGGAGGATCGCGGCGAGTGAAGCCGGAAGCGATCAGATCAAGACGCTGCGTCAGGCCTTCACGGACATCGAGCCCAGCCTCGCGCCGACCGATCCGCGACGATTCGAGGCGCTCCACCGTGAAGTGGAGCTGGTCCGCGAGCAGGTCGATCGCCTCCTGCTGCGCGCAGCCCGAGGATGCGACGCCCAGCCCTGCGCCCTGTTCCTCGTCAGCGATGGCTTCTACGAGGATCCGGCGGTGTTCTATCTCGGCGAGCACAGACTGGCCGGGATCGGCGAGACGCGCCCGATCGAGGAAGCGGCGGAAGAGCTGGCGCAGACCGTGGCCGGGTACGAGTGGATCGCCTTGCCGATGCCGGTGCGCGAAGACCGCATCGAGACACCGGTGGTGGCGAAGCCACGCACGGACTTCGATGTCTTTCTCGACCACACCGGCGCCATCAAACGTGCTCCCAAAGCGAGCGACCGCGAGCCGGCGGTGGACTGGGAAAAGCTCGAGGTGAGCGTCACGCCGATCCTCCAGCCGTTGGTACGGATGGCTGCGGGCAGCGGGGGAGCGGTGTTGCGGATCGTCGGCGACGTCGCCACTCCGCTGGAAGTGCTTCCCACCCGACGCCGCTTGTACTACCTGACCGATCGCGCGCTCGACGGTGACCTGCGCCAGGTGTCGGCGCGGATGGTTCAGAGCGGCGCTTCGCTGGTGACACCCACCTGGGTGCGTTCGTCGACGCCGGCCGCGGTGGCTGCGGCTCGGGTGCGCAGCGTTCTCGCCGGGAGAAAGCTCGAAGCCGGCCTGCCACTCCAGGCCAAGATCGAGCGCGAAGCGTCGGGTCAGGCGACGTTGGTCCTCGAAGCGAAGTGGGAAGCTGGCAACGCTCCCTTGCCCCAGTCGCTTATCCGCGTGTCGGTGGGGTACGCCCGCCCCGGCGATCTGCCCTGGGTGGGTCATCAGCGCGTGCGTGCCGGCGCGATCGGTAACGGTGGCGTCTGGCAGCATCGCCTGACGCTGCCGCTTCCGCCCGACGTCGGTCCGCTGGCGGTGGTCGCCGAGGCTCTGGTGCCGCGGGCCTGGGCCGCGACCTTGGCCGAGCCTCGGCCTTAAGGCCGGAGCCGCGCTATCATCCGGCCTCGGTTTCAGGGCTCAGAGGTCTTCGATCGCCGAGGGGCGCGGCTCGGCAACGTCGCGCGCGAGAGATGGACATCGAGCTGGTCATCATCGAAGGCTCCGGGATGGGACGGACGTACTCCGTCCGCACCGGAGACAGCAAGACGCTCGGTCGCGGACCCGACTGCGACATCGACCTGTACGAGCAGGGCGTCTCCCGCCGTCACTGCACCGTCGAGAACAGCGGATTCACGGTGACCGTGACCGACCTCGAGTCGGTCAACGGCACGTTCGTCAACGGCAAGCCGGTCCGGCGCGGGCGACTTCAGGCCGGTGACGAGCTCGCCGTCGGTCCGGTCGTGCTCACCTGCCGCGCCCAACTGCTCCCGCTGCCGGGGCCGGGCGCTCTCGACGAGCAGGCCAAGCTGGTGCTGCGCGAGGATGAGAGCCCGAGTCTCGTCCGTAAGGTGGTGGACACCGCTCATCCTTCCCCTGAGCCGGCGTCGGCCTCGCCCGAGGCGCTCCAGCGAGCACAGCGCAACCTGGCGACGGCCTACGAGGTCTCGGGGTTGATCGTGCGCGCTGCCGACATGCGGAGCCTCCTGCAGAGCATCATCGACGCGATCTTCCAGAGCATCGCCGCCGATCGCGCGGCGCTTCTGCTGCGGTCCCCCGGGGGCGAGGGGCCCGACAGCCTTCGCATCGTCGCGGCGCGCTCGCGGCGGCCGGACACCGGCTCGTCGTCGAGCTTCACCATCAGCCGTACCGTGGTTCACGACGTGCTCGAGAACCACGCCTCGTTCCTGAGCTGGGACGCCGGCGCCGACGAGCGGCTCCGCGGCGGCGAAAGCGTGATCCAGCAGCGCATCCGCGCCGTGATCTGTGCTCCGGTGGCGGCCGAGAAGCAGGTCCTCGGCGTGCTCTACGCCGACAACCTGACGCAGCCCGGCGCGTTCATAGAGAGCGACCTCGATCTGCTGGCGCTGATCGGCAACCAGGCCGGCATGGCGATCCAGCGCGCGCGCCTGCAGGACGAGCTCGAGCAGTCATTCTTCGACACCATCCGTGCCATCGTCGCCACCATCGACGCCAAGGACGGCTACACCCATCGCCATTCGGAACGGGTGGCCACCTTCGCGGTGCGGCTCGCGCGCGAGATGGGGCGGGAGACCGACGAGCTGGTGATGGTGCGGCTGGCGGCCATGGTCCACGACGTCGGCAAGGTGGGAGTTCCAGAGGCCATCCTGAACAAGCCCGGGCGGCTCACCGAGGCCGAGTTCGACCAGATGAAGCTGCACCCGATCCATGGCGCCAACATCCTGCGCCACATCCACAGCCCGATGCTGGAGCGAATCCTGCCGGGTGTGCTGGCCCACCACGAGCGCTGGGACGGCTCTGGCTATCCGAGGCGGCTGGCCGGCAGCGAGATTCCATTCCTCGGCCGGCTGTTGGCGGTGGCGGACGTGCTCGACGCCTTGTCGTCGGGGCGGCCGTACCGCGACTCGGTCTCGTTCCCCGACGCCATCGAGCTGCTGCGCCTTCGGGCGGGCATCGACTTCGACCCCGAGATCGTGGAGGCCGCCGTCAGGCTGCACGAGCGTGGCGAGCTGGAGGTCCCGCCCGAGAGCCTAGAGGCGAACGACATCTCCGGCTCAGAGTCGTCGATCGCGTCGTAGCGCGGCGCCTCGCCGAGCTGCGAGCTAGTCGCGGCGCTCGTCGCCGCTGCGATGGAAGTGGTCGACTCCCATCAGTGGCGACTGCATGCGCGAGACGCTGCGTCGATCTTCGGCGAACGGCGCCACCTCTTCGTGGATGGCCGCCAGCTCCCGCTTCACCGCGCGCAGCTCCGAGACGATCTGTTCGAGTAGCTTGTTGGTTTCTTCAGGCATTGCATACCCCCCCTAGGTCGAGGTTCCCGCCGGTGTTGTTCGCCGGCGGTGCTTCGGGTATCCATCGCCGGCTCGTGAACGAGGCGGCGGGGTGGCCCAAGCGAGGGATATTTTCGACCTGGCACGTCAGGGAAGCGTCAGTGTGGGAGTTGTAGGACAAAGGCTGAACGCCCGTTCAACCAGGACGGGCGTTTGCGCGCAAGTACCAGCGAATCCGAGCCTCGCCAGCCTTGCGACGAAATGGCTTGACGCCTCGAACACCTATGATTTGAACAAGAATTTCGACCCAGAGGTTTCAGCGTGGAGTGGGGAGCGCTTCTTTTGTCCGTGGCGGTGTTGGGTGTCGTCGGGCTCCTCGTCCACCAGAACGCGTCGTGGTGGGCGCCGTGGCAACAGGCGTCCAGACGGCACCTCGATCGAGCCATCGAAAGGGCCACCGAACGAGTCGCGTCGTGGGGTAAAGAGACGAACTACGCGCTGCTCTACATGATCGCGGACATCGCGAGTCTGTCCGGCGACCAGCGGCTTCGTCGGATTGTGGACGACTTCCAGTCAGATCCCTCGCTCACACCGGAGTTCTTCTGGCATCGCCTATTCGATACCGACGCCGTCGTCACGCCGCCCACGCGCCAGCAGCTCGATGGCCTCAGCGATTACGCCGGCTGGCTGAGCTTCGCGCTGGCGCCGGGTGAGGTGGAGCTCACGGCAGCGGAGTGCGCCGCGATGTTCGCGCCGGATCGGTTCAGCTGGGGATCGCGGACGCATCAGCTGTTGGCGGTCATGATTTACCGCGACCGCGTGGACGGATCGCCTGCCGTGCAGCAGCTCATCGACCACCTCTGCGTTGGGATCGCGCGCGAAGCGCGATGGGATGTGCGCGTGACGGATCTGTACGTGCAGCGCCTCGCTTTCATTCTCGCGGCCGGCCGCCCGGATCTCGTTCGCCGCCGCTGGGTCGAGCGCGTGATTGCCTGCCAGAAGCCGTCGGGCGGATGGGTCGCGAACTGGTGCGGATGGGGACCGCGGATCATGCAGTTCAGGCTCCGCCCCATGTCGCCGAACTCGCACACGACGATTCAGGCGCTCTGGCTGCTCTCGATGCTCAAGTACCGATACCCGGCGTGGATTGACGAGCATTGCGAGCCTCATCGCTTCGACAATTGAGGCAGTGGGGAAGCAGGCGGCAGCAGCGGCCGGGACAGAAAAGGGACACTCGGCCCGTTCTGGCCGTGTCGTCCGAATCAGCCGATCCGCCTAACTCTTTCCTTTTCAGTGAGTGCCGGAGCCGGGACTCGAACCCGGACGCCTCGCGGCGGAGGATTTTAAGTCCTCTGCGTCTACCAGTTCCGCCACTCCGGCGAGGGATTGCGCATGTTAACAGCGCGTCCGTTCGCGACCGCGCGCCGTGCCAGGCGCTGAGCTCATTTCTCGTCTTGACTCGCAACGCTACTCGGCTACGATGCGGCTGCCCGCTCACAGTATTCTCAGCGCCCGATGATCGCGCCCCTCCTCGAGCAGAAAGCCCTGCCGCACAGCGAGGAGTCCGAGCGCGCGGTGCTCGCCGCGATTCTGCTCGATCCGTCCCGCCACCTGCCGACCACGTCGGGGCGGCTGAAGCCCAACGACTTCTACCTGGAGCGTCACCAACGTCTCTACGAGGCGATGCTCGCGCTCCAGGACGACAAGGTCGAGATCGACATCCGGACACTGCAGGCCCACCTCGAGCAGAAGAAGCTGTTCCAGGAGGTCGGCGGCCTCGCCTACATCGCCACGCTCGAGGTCGATCTGCCCGACCTCGGCCGCGTCGAGCACTACGTCGAGATCGTCAAGGAGCGCTCGCTGCGGCGGCGGCTGATCGCGGCGTGCTCCGACATCTACCGCAACTGCCAGGACGGCGGGCTCGACGCCAAGCAGGCGCT
>DATAFT010000399.1:0-6208 GCA_036257295.1 Thermoanaerobaculia bacterium | reverse complement strand
TGGAGGCGTTTCGTCGCGAGGTCGCGTTTCAATTCGAGGAAGTCAGAGCTGTCAATCGGCTCTCTTACGTCGAGCTCGAGCGCAAGATCGCCGCTTTGCGCGGTTGAGCCGACGCTAGCCTCCGTCTTCGGGTAGCACATCCGGCCACCAGCCGTCGGGTTGAATCGGCACCCGGCACGACGCGTGGATCCCCAGGTCGTAGAGCATCGGGTGATCGTGGCGCAACGGGATCACGATGTTCGATCGTCCGCCGCAGCGATGGCGCGGACCTCCGAAAGCGAGGAGGAGCGCCAGCGCGAAGGAAGTAGCTACCCACGCGGCGGCGCCGATCCTCACCAGCCGCACGCGCCGGCGCGACCACGCGCCGGCCGCGAGCGCGAGCGTCAACGCCGCGGCATGCAGCAGCGGCACCGCCTGCCACCACATCACGGTGGTGGGTGCCAGCGCGTAGACCGCCAGGGACCCGAGGAACGTGATCCGCAGATAGGCCAGGGTCCACTCGCGCGCACCGGCGCCTGAGGTGAGCAGGCGGCGCCACCCGCGGCGCCGCCATCGACGCCACAACCAGAGGTTGGCGGCCACCGCGATCAAGAACGTCGCCGGGCCAATGCCCTTGACCACCACGTCGCCGAGAGCGCGCGCGATCGCGGCCGGAGCACTCGAGTCGAGCAGCGGCGTGAAGTCGAACCGCGTCTCCTTGTCGGGCAGATGGAACGTCGTATAGCGCAACCAGTAGTTGACGCCGCGCACCGGGAAGAGCAGCAGCAGCCCGCGGCCGACGAAACCCTTCGAGATCGGAAGCATCTCGGGCCGCTCGTGGACGACGATGAGCCACGACACGAGCGGCATCAAAGCGACGATCGAGCCTGCGGCCACACCGGACCAGCGCAACCTGACCAGCCGGGCCGCCAGCAGCCCGACGGTCGCCATGCCGAGCAGGATCGCGCCGGGGTGGATCTGAACGCCCAGCCCCAGCGAGAGCGCGAGGACCAGCGAAGCGTCGAAGCGAGCGACGGCGCGCTGGCGCCAGCAGCTCCACAGGTGGAGCGCTCCGACCAGCAGCAGATAGCTCGGGTTCCACAGGAAGCTCGACAGCAGGAGTCGCCAAGGGTTGAGCCAGTAGAGAACGGCGAAGAGCAGGCGCTCGCGCCGGCCGAGCGCCGCGGCCGCCCAGCGATCGAGGAGCAGGAACGCGACGATCTGAGTGAAGAGGACGCCGAGCAGCGGCGCACGATGGTCGGACCACAGCTCGAGCGGTCCGCCGACGAGGAGAGCGGTGAAGCCACCGGGAACCGCCCCCCCGGTCGAAGCAGGGTTGCCGTAAGGAACCCACTCGCCGCGCGCGACCAGCAGCCAGCCGCGCGCCAGCAGATTGAGCTGATCGCCGCCGACCTGGGCACGCAGCGCGAGCAGTAGGGAGAGCGCGATACCGACGACGAGGACGGCGACGATGCCGAGATCGGCGCGGTTGCGCTCGCCTCGCCGGCCGTTGGTCGGCACGGAGCGCAGGATAGCAGCGCGCTCGCCTCGCAGCGTGGTCGATCGATCCACGCGGTCTCGGTCCTGTCGTCGCGTGCTAGCGTTGACCGCTGCGGCGCGTCCCGGTTGAAGAGTTGCCTCGCCCACAGGCGGCGGCCGCCACACCAACGAACGTCAAGGAGTCGAAATGAGAAGGATCAGTGGAGTCGCTCTCGGTCTCGTCCTCGGAATGGCCGCCTCTCAACCCGCACGTCCCGAGGGAGGAACGCCCGCCGTCGGCGCCGCGGCGCCGCAGTTCAGTTTGCCGGACGAGCGCGGCGAGGTGGTGAAGCTCGACGACTACAAGGGCAAGTACGTGGTCCTCTACTTCTATCCGAAGGACTTCACGTCGGGCTGTACCATCGAGGCCCGCAACTTCCAGCGCGACCTCGCCAAGTACGAGGACGCCGGGGCCGCGATTCTCGGCGTCAGCGTCGACACCTCCGAGTCGCACAAGGACTTCTGCGCCAAGGAAGGCTTGAACTTCAAGCTGCTCTCCGACCAGACCGGCGCCACCTCGCAGGCATACGGCTCGGTGATGGAGTACAACGGCAACAAGCTCTCGGCGCGAAACACCTTCATCATCGACGGCGAAGGCAAGGTGGCGAAGGTCTTCACCGGGGTCAAACCCCCGACCCACAGCGAGGAAGTCCTCGCAGCGCTGGGCGAGCTCAAGAAGCCAGCGGGCAAGTAGCGGCGTAGCGGAGGCGCTAGCGGACCGACAGCCGCCCGATACGGTCGGGCCGCTCGTCGTTCTCGCGCGGCAGACGCCCGTGCTCGGCGAGGTGGACCATGAGCAGCTCCTGGTAGCGGCTCATGTACTGCATGTTGACCTCGCAGCGAAAGAGCCCCGGCTTGCCTTGGCGCGTCACGGCCGCGCGCTGGATCTCGCCGCGCAATCCGAACAGGCTCTTGCCGCCGGCGTAGCCGATGCGGATCACCTCGCCGTCCGGCTCAGCGATCTGGTAGACGCCGAGCTGCGCAGGAAGCGTGGCCACCTCGCGCTCCTCCAGCGGTCGCCATGGTTTCTCGAGGCGGATCGTCATCGCCGCGAATTGTAACGTCGGGCTTCCAGGTTGCAACGCGGCCCGCAGGATCGCGTGCCGCCGCTCATGCGCCCGGCTCGTACGAGCTCCATCCGTTCCACAGCTCGGGATGCACCCGCACCCAGGCCTCCAATCGACGGGCGTAAGCCTCGATTGCGGCGGGCACGCCGGCCTCTCCGGCGAGGGGTAGGGCCTCCTCGATCGTCACCGTGAATCGATGCTGGTCTCGAGTCATCGACACCGGAAGCAGCGTCGCGCCCGTGCTCGCCGCGAGCGCGGCGGGGCCGGTGGCCAGCCGCACTCGGCCATCGAGGAACGGTGCCCAATGAGTTCGTCGAGCCCAGTCACCCGCCGTGATCGACACCGTCTCGCCGCGCTCGAGCGCGCTGCGCAGTCGGCGCATCGCCGGCACGGTGCTCGCCTCGGTGATGACGACGCGCTCCGCGACGTAGCGCTCCTCGACTCGCGTCCGCATCGGATTGAGCCAACGGATCCCGAATCGGGTCGACGACAGGCCGTGCGAGGGACGGCTCAGGTGGTGCACCGAGTATCCGCGCGCGTGCAGCGCCTTCTTCACCACCAGGCCCGCGATCGCGGCGTTGACTACCCACAGCACCGCGCCGCGCCCGGGCGCGCGAGCATCGCGCAGGTGCTCCTCGCCTTCGACCTCGATCGACGGATGCCAACCGGAGCTCGATCGCTCCTTGAGCACCTGCAGTCGTTCCTCGAGGTGCGCGAGCCTGAAGCCATCGAGCACGCGGCGCGCCGCCTCCGTCTCCAGGCCCAGTCCGCGAGCGATCCGGTCGAGCTGGCTGCGCTGCGTCTCACCGAGCAGCGGCTTCCACGACGCGAGGAAACTCACTACTGGACGCCATCGGGATTCGGGAAGGACGCGCGCGACGATCGCGAGCAAGGGCAGCGTCGCCGCCACCACCAGATCCGATGGCGCGATCGGCCCGGTCGAATCCGGGCGCTGGCCGTCGCTCACTGTCCGATCGTAGCGCCGCGAAAACCGGCGCGCCTCACGTGGCCGCGACCCAGCCGCGCGATCGCTCGACGGCCTGACGCCATCGCGCTACCGCGGCCTGCCGGTCACGCGCCTTCATTCGGGGCTGGAACTCGCGATCGAGCGCCCAGTTGCGCTCGACGTCGGCCTGATCCTTCCAGAAACCGGTGCCGAGCCCGGCGAGGTAGGCGGCGCCGAGGGCGGTGGTCTCGTTGACCACCGGGCGGCGCACGCGCTTGCCGAGCACGTCGGCCTGGTTCTGCATCAGCAGATCGTCGACCGCGGCGCCGCCGTCGACGCGCAGCTCGCGAAGATCGACCGACGAGTCGCGCTCCATCGCCTCCACCACGTCGAGGGTCTGGAACGACATCGCCTCGAGGACGGCGCGGGCGAGATGACCGCGCGTGGTTCCGCGCTCGATGCCGAGAATGGTGCCGCGAGCGTAGGGATCCCAGTACGGCGCGCCCAACCCGACGAACGCGGGCACGAACACCACGCCGCCACTGTCGGGCACGGTCGCAGCCAGCGCTTCGACGTCGCCGGACTTGCGCAGCAGGCCGAGGCCGTCGCGCAGCCACTGCACCGCGGCACCGGCGATGAACACCGAGCCCTCGAGGCAGTAGGTGACACGATCGCCGATCTGCCAACCGACGGTGGTGAGCAGGCCGTTGCGCGAAGCGACCGCCTTCGAACCGGTGTTCATCAGCAGGAAGCAGCCGGTGCCGTAGGTGTTCTTCGCCATTCCGGGCTTGAAGCAGCCCTGCCCGAAGGTCGCCGCCTGCTGATCGCCAGCCACACCGGCGATCGGGATCGCAGAGCCGAACAGCTTGGGGTCGGTCTCGCCCAGAACGCCGCTCGACGGCTTCACCTCGGGCAGCATCGCGCGCGGCACGTCGAGGATCTCGAGCAGCTCGGCGTCCCAGTCGAGCTCATGGATGTCGAACAGCAAGGTACGGCTCGCGTTCGACACGTCGGTGGCGTGGACACGGCCGCCGGTGAGGCGCCACAGCAGAAAACAGTCGATGGTGCCGGCGAGGATCTCGCCCTTGCGGGCGCGCGCGCGCAGGCCTCGGTGGCTGTCGAGCAGATGCTTGATCTTGGTTCCGGAGAAGTAGGCGTCGACCACCAGACCGGTCTTCTTCTGAAACAACGGCTCCAGACCGTCGGCCTTCAATCGATCGCAGACCGGAGCGGTGATGCGGCTCTGCCACACGATCGCGTTCGCCACCGGACGCCCGGTCGCGCGCTCCCACAGCACCACCGTCTCGCGCTGATTGGTGATGCCGATCGCGGCGACGTCCTTGCGCCCGGCCTTGGCCTGGCGCAGCACCTTCCGCGCGGTCGCCAGCTGGGTGCTCCAGATCGCTTCCGGATCGTGCTCGACGTGGCCGGGCGACGGGTAGATCTGAGGAAACTCTTTCTGGGCGCTGGCCTTCACCGCGCCGGCATGATCGAACAGGATCGAGCGGCTGGAGGTGGTGCCCTGATCGAGAGCGAGGACGTATCGCGGCACGAGAGTCTCCTCAGTGAAGTCGCCGGCGCGGCGGCGAGAGAACTGTCACCAGTTGCTGGACACGAAGCGGAACGCGACGGCGCCGAGGATACCCCCTACGATCGGCCCCAGGATCGGCACCAGTGCGTATCCCCACTCGGAGTCGCCCTTGTCGGAAATGGGCAGGATGGCGTGCGCGATGCGCGGCCCCAGGTCGCGCGCCGGGTTGATCGCGTATCCGGTGGGGCCGCCCAGGGACAGGCCGATCCCCCACACCAGGAAGCCGACCAACAATGGGTTGAGGCCGGTCGCGAACACCACCGACAGATCGACGCCGCCCGGCTCACCCACGAACTCGTTGGCGTTGGCGGCGATGGCGAGGATGCCGAAGAGGAGCAGCGCGGTGCCGATCAACTCGGTCAGGAAGTTCGCGCCCAGCGAGCGGATCGAGGGACGGGTGCAGAACACGCCGAGCTTCAGACCCTGATCCTCGGTGACGGCGAAGTGCGGCAGGTAAGCGAGCCAGACCACTATCGCGCCGAGAATGGCGCCGATCATCTGGGCAACGATGTAGTTCGCCACCAGCGACCACTCGAACTGGCCGATGGCGGCGAGGCCGATCGACACCGCCGGGTTGAGATGCGCGCCCGAGATCCGCCCGACGCAGTAGACCGCGAGCGCCACCGCGAGTCCCCACCCGGTGGTGATGACGATCCAGCCGCCCTGGTTTCCCTTGGTGCGCTGCAGAACGACGTTGGCGACCACGCCGTCGCCGAGGATGACCAGGATCATCGTGCCGACGAGCTCCGCCACGAACGCCTGCATCGAGACCTCCTTCGGTCGTGAGGAAGGACCTTAGCAGAGCAGGACGGCCCAAAACACGACGACGCCGCCTCCAGTCAACCGGAAGCGGCGTCGAGTATGCGCCGTCCTCGGCGCCATGAACATCAGCTAGCGAGGCGTGCTAACCAGCACGCCGGAGCTAGCCGGCGGTCTTGCGGACCATCGTCCCTTCGAGCATCGGCTGCGGCTTGCCGCCGGCCCAGGTGATGAACTTCGACGCGACCGTATCCTTGTCCTTGACCAGGTACGAGCCTTCGTGCGCGTGCACGTCGACGTTGGCGTCGAAGTTGGTCCCGCCGTTGA
>DATAFT010000277.1:0-3855 GCA_036257295.1 Thermoanaerobaculia bacterium | reverse complement strand
TCTCTTCCGGCGCCTGCAGGTGCGCTACCTCAAGATCGACGGCAGCTTCATCCGCGGCCTGGGCAACGATTCGGTCAACCGCGCCCTGGTGCGGGGAATGATCGAGATGGCCCACACCCTGGGGATGGCAGTGGTGGCGGAATACATCGATACGGCCGAGACGGTCTCGTGGCTCACCGACCAGCACTGCGATTTCGGCGAGGGCTGGTTCCTCGGACGCCCGCGGCCGATCGAAGAGCTACTGCCCCCCACCATGTAGTCGGTCGCGCCCGGACGCGCGACTGAAACATTCTCGCTGCGCGAGCGTAAGAGAGCTTAGAGACCCGCCTCATGACCTCCCTAACGGGTCTTCCGGCGCTTCGCCCGGAAGGCCCGTTAGACCTTTTCTCCGTCCTCGAGCTCGGGATTGAACAGACCGCGCGCCGCCGCGTAGGTACGATGGATTAGGCTGGAGATCGTTCGAGAGGAGGTCCCGATGACGACACGCCCGCTGCGCCGTTCCCGCCGGTACCGGATGCTCGCCGGAGTCTGCGGAGGCATCGCCGAATGGTTGGGCTGGAACCCGACCACGGTGCGGATCCTGTACGTGCTGCTGTCGATCCTGTCGGCCGGGTTCCCCGGGATCCTGGTCTACGTCATCCTGTGGTTGGTAATGCCACAGGAGGAGACCGCGACGGTGTAGGGACTACGGCAAGCCGCTGAAGAAGCGGTGCCAGCGGGGGAGGTAGAAGTGGTCGGGGTCGACCGAGATCGCGATGGCGATCGCGCGGCCCACGATCAGGTGCTCCGGCACCACGCCGAACCACCTCGAATCGAAGCTCTCGTCGCGGTTGTCGCCCATCACGTAGTAGTGCCCTTCCGGCACCACCGTTTCCTCGAACGAGTGGCGCGACGGACGCGAGGGCACCATCATCACCGGATGCACGCGGCTCCCCAGCCGCTCTTGACTGAAGGTGCGGCCCTGCCGGTCCTTGACGCCGAGCTCGTCGATGATGCTCGGGTCGAGCGGCTCGTAGGCCAGCTTCCTGCCGTTGACCATGAGGTGATTGTCGATCATCGACACGCGCTCGCCGGGCAGCGCCACCACCCGCTTGACCAGTCGCTTGCCGTCCGCCGGCGAGAAGAAGACGACCAGATCGCCGCGCTGCGGCAAGCCCCAGTCGGCCAGCCGGATGCGCGTGAACGGGATCTTGAGGTCGTAGGCGAGCTTGTTGACGAAGATGCGATCGCCCACCAGGATGGTGGGCTTCATCGAGCCGGTCGGCACGTGGTTCCAGTCCGCCACCGCCGACCGGAACGTCCCCATCACCGCCAGGATGAGGATGAACGGACGCACCCACTCCCGCCACAGCACGGAGCCGAGGCCCTTGCCGCGCGGCGCCGCGATCTCTTCGACGGTCGCCACCAGGGGCGCCGCCGGCTCGATCGGTGGAGGAGGAGCTTCGGCTGGCCCATCCCCGGTTGGGGCGGGGGGGGCAACCTCGAGGGGCGCGTCGGACGTGGGTGGGAGAGCGGTGGGAGTGTCTTGGGAGTCGTCGATCATCGTGAATGTGCCGTTTGCAGCACGACAGATGGTATCGCTTTCGCGAGCGGTCTGCGCGTGTCGTTCGACGCGCGCGCGCCAGCGAATCGCTCGAACCGCGGCCGCCGCGGCCTGCTAGGATCGTCGGCGTGTCGGAGGCCTTCCTGGGCGCGTTGCGCGCCATCTACCCCGACTCGCGCCTCCTCCGCCAGACCGCACAACTCCTTTCCTACGAGTCGGATGCGCTGACGGCCTATAAGGCGCGGCCGATCGCGGTGGTGTTGCCGGAGAGCGCCGACGAAGTGATCGCGACGGTGCGCGCCTGCTACCAGGCCGGCATTCCGTTCGTGGCCAGAGGCAGCGGCACCAGCTTGTCGGGTGGATCGCTCCCGATCGAGGGCGGCATCGTCATCGGGCTCAACCGGCTCGATCGCATCCTCGAGCTCGACCCCGACGAGCGCATCGCGGTGGTGGAGCCTGGAGTCGTCAACCTCGAGGTGAGCGAGGCGGCGGCGCCCCACGGCCTCTACTACGCGCCTGACCCATCGAGTCAGTCGGTCTGCACCATCGGCGGAAACGTCGCGTTCAACTCGGGCGGCGCGCACTGCCTGCGCTACGGCATGACCTCGAACCACGTGCTGGGACTGAAGGTCGTGCTCGCGGACGGCACCGTGACCGAGCTCGGAGGACGCAGTCTCGAAGGGGTGGGGCCAGACCTTCACGGCCTGTTCGTGGGCTCGGAGGGCCTGTTCGGCGTCGCCCTCGAGATCACCCTGCGCCTGCTGCCGCGCGCCGAGACCTGGTACACGCTGCTGGCCGCCTACGACTCGCTCGAAGCCGCCGGCAACGCGGTGGCGCGCGTGATCGCGAGCGGACTGCTGCCCGCGGCGATGGAGATCATGGATCGGCTGGCGATCAAGGCTGCGGAGGCCGCGGTCCATGCGGGCTACCCCAGCGCCGCGGCGCTGCTCATCGTCGAGCTCGAGGGCGAGTCGCTGGAGGTGGCCGTCGAGGCGGACGTGCTCCGCGAGGTCATCGCCGCGTCGGGGCCGAGCGAGACGCGCATCGCGCGCGACGCCGCCGAGCGCGATCGGATCTGGAAAGGCCGCAAGGGCGCGTTCTCGGCGGTGGGTCGCTTGAGCCCCGACTACGTGGTGCAGGACGGCGTCGTTCCTCGCGCGCGGTTGGGGGAAGCGCTGGCGGAGGTCGAGAGGTTGTCGCGCCAGCATGGCCTCGAGTGCGCCAACGTCTTTCACGCCGGAGACGGTAACCTGCACCCGCTGATCCTCTACGACGGCAAACAGCCGGGCGCGCTCGAGCGGGCGGAGACGCTCGCGGGCGAGATCCTGCGCATGTGCGTGCGGCTCGGCGGCTCGATCACCGGCGAGCACGGCGTCGGTCTCGAGAAGCGAGCGTATCTGCCCGAGATGTACGGCGCGGACGACCTCGACGCCATGCATCGGGTGCGGCTGGCGTTCGACCCGCGCGAGATCTCCAATCGCGGCAAGATGCTCGCCTTCGAGGCCGAGACGGCGGCCATGCCGCGGGCGTTCTCCGGCCAGCACCCGCTCGAGCGCGCGGGCGTGATCCAGCGCGAATGAGCTCGACCAACGGCGGTCCCGGCGCTCGGGTTTCGGATCTCAAGGACGCTCTGGCCGGCGCCGCGGCGCGCGGTCTACGGTCACTGCCGCGCGGTGGTGGCACCAAGGACGCGTTGTCCTCGCCGGACGGTGAAGCGATTTCCCTCGATCTGAGCACGTGCACGGGGATCGTCGAGTACGCGCCGAGCGAGTTCACCGTGACCGCGTTGGCCGGGACGCCGATCGCGCAAGTCGCAGCCACGCTCGGCGAGAGCGGACAGTACCTGCCGTTCGATCCCATCCTGATCGAAGCGGGCGCCACTATCGGCGGCACCATCGCGGCGGGCGTGTCCGGCTCGGGTCGCGCGCGCTACGGCGGCATTCGCGACTTCATTCTCGGCGTGCGCTTCCTCGACGGCGGCGGCACCCTGGTGCGCGGCGGCGGCAAGGTGGTGAAGAACGCCGCCGGCTTCGATCTCCCCAAGTTGATGGTGGGAAGTCTCGGATCGCTCGGCGTCGTGGTCGAGGCGACGTTCAAGGTGTTCCCGCGCGCCGAGGCGACCGCCACCGGCACCGTCGATTTCGCCGGCACCGGCGACGCCGTAGCCGCGATGCGACGTCTGTTGCGCGGGCCGAGCGAGGTGGATGCGCTCGACCTCGAGCCACCGGGTCGGTTGTGGGTGCGCGTGGCGGGGCGTGAGCGGGCGATCGCGCCGCGGCTCGAGCGCGCGCTCGGAATCGCCGCTGGAGAGG
>DATAFT010000336.1:0-5930 GCA_036257295.1 Thermoanaerobaculia bacterium | reverse complement strand
GTCGCTACAGGGGCTCGGGATCCTCGCCGGCGGACGCCTCGACGAGCTCGCGACCATCGCCGACCGCAATCCGCCGCTGCTTCACGCGCGCGACCGTTTCGGGCGCGATCGCGACTGGATCGAGTACCACTCCTCCTACCGCGAGATGGAGGCGCTCGCGTTCGGCGAGCTGGGCATGCACGCCATGGTGCACCGGGGCGGCGTCCTCGGTTGGCCCGAGCCGTTGCCCGCGGTGGCGAAATACGCCTACCAGTACCTGTTCACCCAGGCCGAGTTCGGGTTGATGTGCCCGGTGAGCGTCACCGACACCTCCATCCACTTGATTCGCCGCTTCGGCAGCGACGAGCTCAAGGCGCAGCTCCTGCCGCGCATGACGTCGCAGGACCTGCCGACGATGTGGAAGGGCACCCAGTTCATGACCGAACGCGCGGGCGGGTCCGACGTCGGCGCGATCGAGACCGTCGCCGTGCGCGACGGCGACGTCTGGAGACTCCACGGCGAGAAGTGGTTCTGCTCGCACGCCGACGCCGACGTGGCCCTGCTCCTGGCGCGGCCCGAAGGCGCGCCGCGCGGCACCGCGGGACTCGCGCTGTTCGCGATGCCCCGCCACCTCGAGGACGATGAGCGCAACTCGTACCGCATCGTCCGCCTCAAGGACAAGCTCGGCACTCGATCGATGGCGAGCGGCGAGATCCTGCTCGAGGGCGCCCGAGCCTGGCTGGTCGGCGACGAGCGGCGGGGCTTCCGTCAGATGATGGAGCAGGTGAACCTGTCGCGGCTGTCGCACGGCGTGCGCGCCGCCGCGATGATGCGCCGCTGCTTCAACGAGGCGCGCGCTACGGCCGCCGGACGCCGGGCGTTCGGACGGCGGCTCGACCAGATGCCGATGGTGCGCCGCCAGCTCGTCGAGATCCTGCTCCCGGCCGAACAGGCGCTGTCGCTTTCATTGTTCGCCGCGGCGGCGATGGATGCGGCGGGCGAGGGCGCGCCGGTTTCGAACGACGGCGCCGAAGCCGCCGCCGCGCTCCGCGTCCTCACCCCGCTGCTCAAGCTGCGCGCCTGCCGCGACAACGTCCGCGTCGCCACCGCGGCGATGGAGATCCGTGGCGGCAACGGCTACATCGAGGAGTGGGTGAACGCGCGCCTGGTGCGCGACGCCCACATCGGCGTGCTGTGGGAAGGCACCTCCAACATCGTTGCGCTGGACGTGGTGACGCGCGCGGCGGCCAAGGAGAACGCGCACCGCGCGCTGCAGCGCTCGCTCCATCGCATGCTCGACCAAGGCTCGCCGCCGGCGCCGGAGCTGGTCGCCGCCGCGCGCGCGAGCCTCGATCGCGCGGTCGAGGCGGTCACGCGCGCCGGCGCCGAAGGCGCCAGCGAAACGCGCGCGCGTCGCGCCGCGAGCGCGCTCTACCACGCGGCGAGCGCGGCGTTGTTCCTGTGGGAAGGCGCGCGGCTGGGCGGCGACCCGGGCGCGCGTCGCGTCCTGCTCGCCGACCTGGTGCTGCGCTGGCGGCTCGCCCCGCGCGATCCGCTGGCGGACGACGGTGACAGCGCGGCGGACGAGAGCGCCGCCGAGAGGTTGTTGGCCTGATCGAAAGGAGCTCGCGCATGCTCAGATTGCCGGCTACGCGTCGTCGACTCCTCGCTGCCCTCTTCCTCCTGGTGGCAGGCTTCGCCTGGTCAGCCGCGGCGCAGCAGACCACGGCCGCGCCGCAGAGCGCGACCGCGACCCAGCCACCGCCACCATTCCAGCCGCCCCCGAACGTCGAGATGCGCGAAGTCGTGATCTGGAGCGACGGCTACCGCCTCGACGGCGACGTGTTCCTGCCCAAGGGCCTGAAGCCCGACGAGAAGCTCCCGGCGATCGCGCTGTCCCATGGCTGGGGCGGCACCAAGGGCTCGTCGCGCCGCACCGCCGCCAAGTTCGCCGCCGCCGGCTACGTCGCGCTGGACTGGAGCTACCGCACCTGGGGCAAGAGCGAAGGGCCGATGATCCTGACCGACGGCATGCCCGATCTCTCCGCCTCCAAGGAAGCGACGGTCAAGGTGCGCTTCGTGCGCGAGGTGGTGGACCCGCTGGCCTGGGCGGCCGACTTCACGCACGCGCTCGACTTCCTGGTCGGCGAGCCGCACGTCGACGTCGAGAGGATCGGCATCTGGGGCACCAGCTACGGCGGCGGCATGGTGATCTGGAACGCCGCCCACGACGTGCGTCCGAAGGCGGTGGTGAGTCAGGTTGGCGGCATGGGTGTCGCCTGGCCGGAGATGGCCGCGGTTGCCGCGAAACGCCAGACCGACATCGCGCGCGGCGAGATGGAGCCGATTCCGCAGGCCATCGACAAGACCGGAGACCTGCGCGGCACTCCCAACTTCGCCCACATGATCCGCTACGACGCTGTAGCGGTGGCCGATCGCATCAAGGTGCCGACGCTCCTGATCGACGCCGAGAACGAGGAGCTGTTCGACCGCCGCGACCACGGCGGACGCGTGTTCGAGATCCTGCGCACGCACGGCACGGCGCCGGTCAAGTACGTAATCCTGCCCGGCATCTCGCACTACGGCGTGTATCGCGAGGGCTTCGACCAGTCGACCGATCTCGCGCTCGAGTGGTTCGATCTCCATCTCAAGGGCAAGCGGAGAGCGGCGGCCTCGGAATGATCGATCCTGAGCTCACCGCCAGGCAGCCGTCTCTTCGGCTTTTGCCGCGGCGGATGCCTCGACGGCGGAAGTGCTTGCATGTGCAGGCCGGACACTGTTAGAAAACGACGCCATGGGAAAGCGCAGGCAGAAAGAGACGACACAGCCGTCGGGAGGACCGAGACCGATGTGGGTTCCCAAGCGGATGTTCCTCACCAAGGGCCGCGGCACCCATCGCGAGAAGCTCGCGAGCTTCGAGATGGCGCTGCGCGACGCCGGCATCGCCGCGCTCAACCTGGTGCGGGTGTCGAGCATCTTCCCACCGCACTGCACGATCATCTCGCGCGCCAAGGGCGAGAAGCTCCTGCTCCCGGGCGCCGTCGTCCATGCGGTCATCGCCGAGGCGGCGACCAACGAGCCCAACCGCCTGATCGCGGCCTCGGTGGGCCTCGCCCAACCCCGCGATCGCGACGTGTACGGCTACCTCTCCGAGCACCACTCGTACGGCGAGACCGAGCGCAAGGCCGGCGACTACGCCGAGGATCTCGCTGCGTCGATGCTCGCGACCTCGCTCGGCCTCCCCTTCGACACCGACCGCGCCTGGGACGAGCAGCGCGAGATCTGGCGCATCTCCGGCCAGATCGTCCGCACCACCGAGATCACCCAGACCGCCACCGGCCACAAGGACGGTAAGTGGACGACGGTGGTGGCCGCCTCGATCCTGCTCGACTGACCCGCTCGCAGGACCAGCCCCGAGAACGGAATCGACTCGGGCTGCCGTCGCCCAAGTCGTCGTCTACCCGTCGCGCGCCTGGAACCGTAATGGAGTCTGTGGTCTGCTCAGCGCCGTTCGACCACCCACCCGAAAAGGAGCTCGCCTATGTTCCGACGACCAGGGCCGAGTCTCGGTCGCTTCTCCTTCGTCTTCGCCGCCGCCTGCTTGCTGCTCGATGCCGCGAACCTCGCCGCCAGCGTGATCCCCTTGCCGTCGGACTTCCTGGTCAACTCCTACACCACGGGCCTCCAGGGCTATCCATCGGTGGCCATCGATGCCGACGGCGACTTCGTGGTCGCCTGGACCAGCTACGCTGCCCAGGACGGTTCGGACAGGGGTGTCTTCGCCCGGCGCTTCAACGCAGCGGGCATCGCCCAGGCCGCCGAATTCCAGGTCAATTCCTACACGGTCGGCCCCCAGGCCATACCTTCCGTCTCCCTCGCCGATGCGGGCCAGTTCGTCATTGCCTGGACCGGCTACGGGGGTCAGGACGGCTCGAACAACGGTATCTTCGCCAGACGCTTCAGCGCCGCTGGCGTCCCCCAGGCAGTCGAGTTCCAGGTCAACTCCTTCACGACGGGCTACCAGCTCTCCGCCGATCTGTCTTTGGACGCCGACGGCGACTTCGTCGTCGCCTGGACCAGCTTCTCGACCAGCCAGGACGGCTCGGGGGACGGTGTCTTCGCCCGAAGGTTCAGCAGCGCTGGCGTACCCCAGGCGTCCGAGTTCCAGGTCAACTCCTTCACGCCTGGCGACCAGACGAGCCCCTCCGTGTCCCTCGACGCCAACGGTGACTTCGTCATCGCTCTGACTGGCGAGGACAGCCAGGACGGATCCAACCACGGCGTCTTCGCTCGGCGCTTCGACGCCGCTGGCGTTCCGCAAGCGGCCGAATTCCAGGTCAACTCCTTCACGCCGGGTGATCAGTCCTCCGCCTCCGTATCTCTCGACGCCGACGGCGACTTCGTCGTCGCTTGGGATAGCCAGCTCCAGGACGGGTCCGACCAGGGCGTCTTCGCCCGTCGCTTCAACGCCGCCGGCGTTCCCCTGGCTGTTGAATTCCAGGCGAACACCTACACCACCGGTCTGCAGTTCGGCTTCTCCGCCGGCCTGGGATTCGTCTCGCTCGACGCCGACGGCGACTTCGTCGTCTCGTGGCAGAGTCAGGGCCAGGACGGCTCGAGCGACGGCGTCTTCGTGCGACGCTTCGACTCGTCCGGCGCCCCCCTGACCACCGAGCTTCAAGTCAACTCCTACACCACGAACAGTCAGAGGTCCGCCGCGGTGGCCGCCGACGACAGCGGTGACTTCGTCGTCGCCTGGCACGGCTATGGTCACGACGATGTGGACAACGGCATCTTCGCGCGTACCTTCAACGCTCCCGCCGTCCTCGACATCGACGGTAACGGGATCACCGCGCCTTTGAGCGACGGCCTCCTCGTACTTCGCTTCCTCTTCGGGTTCACGGGCGCGCCGCTCGTGAGCGGAGCCGTCGAGGCCGGCTGCACCCGTTGCGACGCTCCCGCCATCGAGGCGTACCTCGGGGGCCTGATCTGAAGGCGACGCATGCGATCGCGATACTCTTGACGCAGCAACTCGACGCCATGCCGCGCACCGGCTTTTCTCCGCTGGAGAAGGGCCCGCGCTCGACGAATCGGCGCCCAGGCCCGGCGTGCAGCACGCCGATTGGGAGAAACAGATGGAGAGCTGGATCGAAGGCATCCACCACGTGACCGGTGCCGCGGTCGATCCGCAGATCGACTACGACTTCTACACCAAGGTCCTCGGCCTGCGCCTGGTCAAGCGCACGGTGAATCACGAGAACCCGGTGATGTGGCACTTCTTCTACGGCGACTACGCGGGCCACGCCGGCACCGTGATGACCAACTTCCTGTTCAAGGGCCTGCGCGTGCCGGACTGCAAGCGAGGCCGCGGCACCATCTCGGCGGTGAGCTACTCGGTGGGCACCGGCGCGCTGCCGTTCTGGAAGGAGCGTCTCGAGCGCGCCGGCGCGCCGTGCCGTCTCGAGTCGCCACGCTTCGGCGCCGGCGTGCTCGCCTTCGACGACCCCGCCGGCCTACCGTCGGAGATCATCGAGTGCGACGACGATCGCCGCGATCCACCGGCGCTCGAAGGCATTCCGGAACAGTGCAAGGTACGCGGGTTCCACAGCGTGACACTGGTCTCGCGTATTCCCGATCTGACACTGCGCTTCTTCCAGAAGCTGTTGCGCTTCGACCTGGTGGACCGCGAGGCCGGCCGTACCCGGCTCGCGGTGAACGGGGGTGGCGGGGGTACCTGGGTCGATCTGATCGAGGCGCCGCCTGGGATGCCGTGGGGTGAGTTCGGCATCGGCGCTCTCCACCACGTCGCATTCACCGTCGCGAGCAAGGAACGCATGGAGCGGCTGTGGCAGACCCTCTCGGGCGATGGGCTCATCCTCACCGACCTGCGCGATCGCAAGTGGTTCCACTCGATGTACATGACCGAGCCGGGTGGCATCAACGTCGAGTTC
>DATAFT010000284.1:0-5830 GCA_036257295.1 Thermoanaerobaculia bacterium | reverse complement strand
CGAAGCGCGGGGTGCCCGAGCCGTTGTGGGACAGCCGCAAGTGAGCCGCGGTAACGCCTAACCGTCCAACGTCTCGCGCAGGACCTCTTCGAGCGTGGTGACGCCCATGCGGATCTTCTCGAGCCCGCTCATGCGCAGGCTCATCATGCCGGCCTCGAGCGCGCGCTGCCGGATCTCGAACGCGCTGCCGCCGGAGAGCACCAGATCGCGGATTTCCTCGCCCACGACCATGACCTCGTAGAGCGCAACACGGCCCTTGTAGCCGGTGTGGCTGCAGCGCTCGCAGCCACCGCCCTTGTAGAGGATCAGGCGCTCGGCCTCTTCCTCGCCGAAGCCGAGGTTGACCAGCGCGGGCGGCGGCACTTCGGTTTCCTTCTTGCAGTTCTCGCAGATGCGCCGCACCAGGCGCTGGGCCGCGACCATGTGCACCGAGGTGGTCACCAGGAACGGCTCGATGCCCATGTTCATCAAGCGGTTGATCGACGACGGCGCATCGTTGGTGTGGAGCGTCGACAGCACCAGGTGGCCGGTCATGGCGGCCTTGATCGCCACCTCCGCGGTCTCGAAGTCGCGGATCTCGCCGACCAGGATCACGTTGGGGTCCTGCCGCAGGAACGAGCGCAGCGCGGTCGCGAAGTTGAGGCCGATGTTCTCCTTGACCTGTACCTGGTTGACGCCGGGGAGGTTGAACTCGACCGGATCCTCGACCGTGATGATGTTCACCTCGGGCGTGTTGATGCGCGACAACGCGCTGTAGAGCGTGTTGGTCTTGCCCGAGCCGGTGGGGCCGGTCAGGAGCACCATCCCATAGGGCTTCAGGATCGCCTGCTCGAAGCGACGCAGCGAGTCGGGCTCGAACCCGAGCTTCGTCATGTCGAGCATGAGGTTGTCTTTGTCGAGGAGTCGGAGCACGATCTTCTCGCCGAACAGCGTGGGCAGGACCGAGACGCGGAAGTCGAGGTCCTTGACCCGGTTGGCGATCCGCGTCTTCATCTTGATGCGGCCGTCCTGGGGCAGCCTCTTTTCGGCGATGTCCAGGCGGGCCATGATCTTGAGACGGCTGGTGATCGCCTCCTTGAGCTTGAGCGGCGGGTTCATCACCTCGTAGAGGATGCCGTCGATGCGGTACCGGACGCGGTACTCCTTCTCGAACGGCTCGATGTGGATGTCGGAGGCGCCGCGCTTGATGGCGTCGTAGAGGATGACGTTGACCAGGCGGACGACCGGCGCTTCCTCGGACTTCTCCTGCAGCTCCTCGAGGTCGATCTCCTGATCGTCGGCGAGCACCTCGAGATCACCGGCGCCGACATCGTCCTCGTGCAGGTCGTCCATGACCTTCTTGAGCTCGACCGCGCGAGTGCTGCCGTAGAAGCGATCGATCGCGGTGCGCAGCGACTCCTCGGCGGCCACCACCGGCTCGACCGTGTAGCCGGTCATGAACTTGATGTCGTCGAGCGCGAACACGTTGGTGGGATCGGTCATCGCCACCGTCAGGCGCGCTGCCGCTTTGGAGATGGGCAGAACGGTGTACTTGCGGGCCAGCTCGGCGGGGATGATTTTGATCACCGCCGCGTCGATCTTGATCTGCCCCAGGTCGACGGCGGGCACGCCGAAGTGCTTGGAGAGGAAGTCGACCAGCTCGTGGTCTTTGAGATAACCGAGGCCGACCAGCTTGCTGTCGAGCCTGCCGCCGCTCTCGCGCTGCGCGGCGAGAGCTGCGTCCAGTTGCTTCTGGCTGATCTTCCCGGCCTGGACCAGGACTGCGCCCATTCGATCGTCCATGCCTGCCTGCTCCTGGTCGACGGCTCTGCTCGATGCCCTGGTATCTATGCGCGAATTTACGCTATCTCGAACAAAGACAAAGCGATATCACGACGCCTCGATCGCGAATGGCTGCGGATTTTACAGCGCGGCGGGCGCAGGGTCAAACCGAGTTCTGGGCGCTGGTGGGCGGTCGCGGTTCCCCGATCAGGGCCAGGGCGCGCTCGATCACCACCGTTTCCGGGATGTCGACTCCCGCTGCCGAGCCGCCCCGATGGGTGGACTTCCCCGGAGCGCAGTCCGACGGCGATCCCCGCAGCGCCCGCTCGGGGGCGCCGTAGGGTCCGTGCGTCCTGGGGTCGGTCGGCCCGTGGAGGAAGAGGGTCGGCACGCCGAGGGCGTGCGCCAGGTGGAGCGGGCCGGTGTCGCCGCCGAGGACCAGGGCGGCCCCGCCCAGCAGGCCGACCAGCCGGGGCAGGTCGGAGGCATCGGCTCTGGCAGCGGTCCCTCCGCTCGCCCGTTCCACCTGCTCGGCCAGGGCAGCTTCGCCCGGGCCGGCGGATACCACCACCCTGCAGCCGGTCGAGCGCTCGATCGCCGCCGCCACGCGTCCCCACCGGTCTGCCGGATAGCGCTTGCTCGCCCAGGCGGCGCCGGGATGGATCACCACGTGCCCCCCCGGGTTCCCGCCCGAAGGAGCCTCCCCTGCCGCCGCTCGGATCTGCTCGGAGCCGAAGCCGAGGAAGCGATCCGATCCGCTCACCGCGGCCGCCACCGCCAACGCCCGGTCGACGGCGTGGTCGCCGCGAGCCCCTACCCACTCCGACAACCAGGCCGCGCTCGAGCGCTCGCGGCGCAGGCGCGCCTCGAGCCCGACCCGACGATCGCAGGAGGTGATCGCGGCGAGCACGCCCGCCTTGTGGTTGCCCATCAGGTCGAGCACCACGTCGGCGCCGTAATCACTCACTCGCCCCAGTCCGGCGCGCATCTCCCGCAGGGTGGCGACCTCGAACGGTGAGCGGCGCCAGCGGCGCAGTCCGACCACGAGCACCTCGTCGAGGTCGGGGTCGCGCGCGAGCAGCGGCGCGAAGACGTCTTCGACCACCCAGCCGATGTGCGCGGCCGGCAAGCCCTGCCGCAGCGCTCGCAGCGCAGGCAGGCAGTGGACGATGTCGCCCAGCGAGCTGGTGCGGATGAGGAGGATGCGCATCAACCGCGGCGGCGATCCCGACTCGCGGCTGGATCGGGCAGCGCCTTGACCTTCGCGATCAGATCGCGCGTCGCGTGGTCCTTGGGATCGCCCACCAGCGCGGTCGAACCGCCGTAGCTCGAAACGACTCCATACTCGGGGACTCGTTCGGGCGAGCCGTAGTCGGTGCCCTTGCAGTGAACCTCGGGCCGCAGCGCGCGGAGGACCTGCTCGGGTGTGTCCTCGTCGAAGACCACGACGAAATCCACCGGCTGGAGCGCCGCCACCAGCTCCGCTCGCTCGGCGGCCGGCACGATCGGCCGGCCGGCCCCCTTCAACCGCGCGACCGAGGCGTCGCCGTTGACGCCCACCACCAGCACGTCGCCGCGCTCCTTGGCGCCGCGCAGGTAGCGCAGGTGGCCGACGTGCAGCAGGTCGAAGTGGCCGTTGGCGAAGCTCACGCGCTGCCCCCGCCGACGCAGCTCGTCGACGCGGGCGCGCAGCGCGTCGAGCGTCAGCAGCTCTCCCACTGCAGCTCCCGGAGTGGTCGGGCATCGGCGCGCACCGCGGCGCGCAGCTCGTCGCGGTCGAGCGTCGCGGTCCCCATCTTCATCACCACGATCCCTCCCGCGTAGTTGGCCAGCAGCGCGGCCTCGAGCGCCGTGGCGCCGGCTGCGACCGCGAGCGCGACGGTGCCGAGCACGGTGTCGCCGGCACCGGTGACGTCGGCCACCTGATCGGTGCCATGGACCGGGATGGTGACGGCTTCTCCGTCCGCGAACAGGATCATGCCGTGGCTGCCGCGCGTGAGCAGGAGGAAGCGGACGTCGAGGCGGGCCCGCAGGCGCTCGCCCCGTTCGACGATCGAGCCTTCTTCTCCTTCGAGCGATTCCAGCTCCTCTTCGTTGGGAGTGGCGCCGTCGAGGCCGCGCAGGTCACCGAGCCGATACCGGCTGTCCGCGATGCGGACCAAACCGTCGCAGGTCGCCATCGCCATCGCGAGGGCGGGATCGGCGGCGCCGAGCCCGTAGTCCGACAGCACGAACACGCGGCAACGGCTCGAGCGCTCGAACAGGCGGCGCTCGAGCTCGGCGCGCTCCGCCTCGGAGAGCGGCAGCGGATCCTCGACGTCGAAGCGGACCACCTGTTGCTTGATGGCGTGACGGGCGCCAGCGAGCACGCGCGTCTTGCAGGCGGTTCGATAGCCGCGCCGCACCAGAATGCCGTCGATGGGAATGCCGCGGCTGGCGAACAGGTCGAGCAGGGCGCGCCCGGCCTCGTCGTCGCCGACGAAGCCGACCGGCAGCGGCCGGCCGCCCAGGGCGTGCAGATTGGCGACCGCGTTGCCGCCGCCGCCGGGCACCAGATCCTCGCCGTCGTGGCGGAGGATCAGCACCGGCGCCTCCCGGCTGATCCGTTTCGGGGTGCCGCGGATGAAGCGATCCGCGACCAGATCGCCGAGCACCAGGATCGGCTGCTCCGCGAACCGGTCGATCAGCTCGAGCAGGCGAGCCGCATCGGGGACGCGAGATTTCGGTGGCACGGCCGGTGACCTTACCATCGGCGCCTGCGGGTCCGGCCGCTCCTCGTCGTCGGTGCGGCCGGCGAATCGCAGTGCCCTTCGGCGCGCCATCGGGGGAGCTACCATGCCCTTCGTGAACGGTGTTGACGATTCCCGCACCTCGGTCGCGCGACGGCTCGCGGAACGAATTCGCCGCGAGGGCACGCTCCCGTTCGCCTCGGTGATGGAAGAGGCGCTCTACGGCGAGGGTGGGTACTACGCGCAGGAGCGAACGCCGATCGGAGCCGACGGCGACTTCGTCACCGGGTCTTCGCTGTCGCCGATGTTCGGCCGCGCCACCGCTCGTTGGGTCGAACGCGTTGCCGCGGCGCTCGGCGGTCCCGCCGACTACGTCGAGATCGGCTACGGCGGCGCCGAGCATCTGGAGACCGTGGCGGCGAGCCTCGGCGAGTCGGGCGGCAGAGTGCTGGCGTGGGACCGCGTGGCCCGTGAAGTTCCACCCGGCGTGCGAAGGCTCGCCGACCTCGGCGAGCTTTCCGGCCTCGGCGTCGAAGGCGTCGTCTTTTCCTACGAGCTGTTCGACGCGTTCCCCGTTCATCGCCTGATCGGCCTTCCGGATGGCGGGGTGGGTGAGCTATGGGTCGACTGGGACGCGGAGCGCGGCTTCGTCTACCGCGAAGGCGGGCTCTCGCACCCGGGTCTCGTCGATCTGCTCGGCGGTCATCGTCTCGCGCCCGGGCAGGTCGCCGATCTGGCCCCTTCCTGGCGGCCGCTGTACCGCGAGCTGGCGACCGCCATTCGCCGCGGGCTCTTGATCACGTGCGACTACGGCTTCGAGCGCGGTCTCCTGCTCGATGCGCGGGTGCGCCGGCACGGGACGCTCGCCTGCTATTCGCGCCATCGCGTCAGCCGCGACGCGTTGGCGGATCTCGGCGACCGCGACCTGACCGCGCACGTCGACTTCACGGCGTTGCGGGAGGTCGGCGAGTCCGCCGGCCTGGAGACGGTGGCGTTCACGCGCCAAGCGCGGTGGCTGGTCGCGGGCGGCATCTTCGAGGAGATCGCCTCCACGGGAGCTCCCGCCAGCGCCCAGGCGCGCATGCTGCTCGACGGCGAAGGAATGGGCGAGGAGATCCGCGTTCTGGTCCAGTCCAAAAGCTTGTCGGGGAAGGGTCTGCTGGACACCTCGCTCGTTCTCGGCTCGCCTTGACTGGGTCGGTTCCGAAGATAGAATGACGGACGCCGCGAGGGGTGAGCGGTCCGCAGTAGTTTCGCGCCTCCTTCAGAGCATTCGAATGCGGTGCCACTGACATGCAGAGCTACGTCCCGATCCTCGTTTTCGTCCTGGTGTCGATCGG